>CAUVGV010000044.1:0-12919 GCA_963551505.1 uncultured Kingella sp. | reverse complement strand
AGTTAGCCAATGAACCGTTGCCGCGTATTCAGCCTTGTTTCAGGCTGCCTTCTTAACCATTGAACCATCATGCAAACCACATTCAACCTTGTCTTTTCCCTGCTGCTCACCAAACTCTGCTTGGATACCGTCGCAGAGTGCAACGCGCTTTATCAAGTGTTTCGGCAGCCTGAAACCCCATCGCGCAGCGTGCCTACCAATATGCTGATTAACTTTGCGCTGATGCTGGCATCGGCGATTTTGGCGGCGTGGGGCAATGTGGCGTTGCTGGGGCTGCGCGTGTGGCAAACGGTGTTGCTGATTGTGCTGCTGCCTGCGTTGCCGTTTGTGGTGATGGTGGCGTTTGGCGCGTGTTTGAATGTGCTGCTGCGCAGGCGGTGATGGCAGCCTGAAAATAGTGAATACAGGTTCTAAAACCGTTGAGTGTTATGCCAAACGGTTTTTTGTTGGATGGATGGCGTTTCAGGCTGCCTTTGTTTGCACGATTGGGCAGCCTGAAAATATTGGGTAGGATGGACACTCGTTGTCCACCAATGTGAGCGATAACGGCGATGGTGGGCAACGAGTTGCCTGCCCACGGATGAGATGATAAGGCAGCCTGAAAAATAGATGCGGCGTGTGAACGCGGGGGCGAATGGTGGACAGCCTGAAAAGCTAATCCGCGCCTCTACGGCTTGCTGGCAAGCCGTGCGCTGGCAAAGGATGATTTGGCTGAATGGGCTGATTGGGCGGCGCGCTGTTGTCGCGCTATTTTGGTTTTCGCTTTGTGCGAGTTCGTAAACTTGGCTGGCTTCGCAATTCTGCTTGTGCTCTGCGGGCTGCTTTTTGTTTACACATGGGGCAGCCTGAAAATAGCCGTATGGCAGTTGCCTTGGCTGTTTAAACGATGATTTAACGATAACGATTTAACGATAACAAACGAATTTGTCGGCAAGCTGCCGACGCGCCATACAAACTTTTCAGGCTGCCTTTGGTGTGTGCAACATAAGGCAGCCTGAAATTATATGTACGGAATGGCGTTACCCCAGCCGTTTACCCCAGCCGTTTAAACGGCGGCAAGCAAGCGAGCATTTGCTGTCCGTAGCGTTGGGTGGTGATGCGGTTGTCTAGGATGGTGATGCGCCCGTAGTCGCTTTCGGTGCGAATCAGCCGCCCAACGGCTTGCACCAGTTTGATGCTGGCTTCGGGCACGGTGATTTCCATAAAGGGGCGGCCGCCGCGTTTTTCTATCCAGCGGCTTTGGGTTTTTTCTATGGGGTTGTCGGGCATGGAAAAGGGCAGTTTGACGATGATAACGTGCACGCAGGCTTCGTGCGGCAAGTCTAGCCCTTCGGCAAAGCTGTCTAGCCCGAAGATGATGCTGGGCTTGCCATCGGCTAGGTTTTGGCGGTGTTGGGCAAGCAGCTTGGATTTGGATTGCTCGCCTTGGATGAGCAGATGCGGCAGGTAGTTTTCAGGCAGCCTGAAAGCGACTTCTTGCATTTGCTTGCGCGAGGTAAACAACACCAGCGTGCCGATGGGGGCGGTGTCGCTGATGAGCTTGGGCAGCCACTCTATGACTTCGTTGGTGTGGGCGATGGGGTCTTTGGGGCTGGCGATGATGGGGGGCAGGTATAGCTCGCCTTGTTCGGCGAAGTTAAACGGGCTTTGCAGGGCGAGGGTGGTGGTTTCAGGCAGCCATGTGAGCCCTGTTTGGTTCAGCAGCAGCTTGAAGTTGCCAAGGCTTTGCAAGGTGGCGGAGGTGAGAATGGCGCCTGCTGCGCGTTTGAATAATTTGTTTGCCAACATGGTGGCAGCGGTGATGGGGCTGGCATGGAAGGTCCAGTCTATTTTGTCGCTTTGCGGGCGGCTTATCCATTTGGCAAGCGGTTCTTTGTCTTCGCTGGGGGCGATGGCGATAAGCTGCCACACGGCGGCGATTTGCTCGGTGCGGGCAACGAATAGCCCAAATTCGGTGCTGATGCGGTCTATTTGGCTGCTGTCTTGGTCTTTGTCGCGTCGGGCGGCGGCAAGGGCATCGGCAAGCTGGCTGACGTTGTTGGCAAGGGCTTGGGCGGCGACGTTGGTATTGTGAACAAGGTTTTCTAGTTCGGGCGGGATGATGCCGTCTTGCCACAGCCAAATGGTTTCGTGGTCTTGCTCGCTGGCGGCTAATTCGGGCGCATCCATCAGGTGAAATTGCCATTCGTTCAGGCTTTCTAGCAGGCTGCTGGCGGCTTCGTTGGCAAGGTTGGCAAGTTCCAGTTTGTCGGTGAGCAGGGCGATTTTTTGCGTGTGCTGCGGCAGTTTTTCGGCTGTCCACATGGCGTGCAGCCATGTGTGTTCAGCGGCAAATTGGTTGAGGGCTTTTTTGGGCAGATGGTGCGCTTCGTCTATGCAGTAGAAGCTGTTTTCGGGCGCGGGCAGAATCACGCCGCCGCCCATGCTGATGTCGGCGAGCAATAGGTCGTGGTTGGCAACGATGACATCGGTGTGTTCCAGCGTGTCGCGGGCGAGGTAAAACGGGCATTCGGGGCGATTGGGGCAGGCGGATTTCAGGCAGCCGTGACGGTCGTTGGTTACTTGCTGCCACAGGGTGTCGTCGATTTTTTAGCGCCAAGTGTCGCGGTCGCCGTTGAATTGGCGGGCGGCAAATTGGTTTGCCATGTGTTGCAGCGTGGCGATTTCTTCGGCTTTGGGCTTGTTGCTCCACAGCACGGCGGGCTGTTCTATGCCGTCCAGGCTTTGCTGGGCGTTGGTTTGGGTGAGCTGGTAGAGTTTGTAGGGGCAGAGGTAGCGTCCGCGCCCTTTGGCTAGGGCGAAGCTCAGTTCCAGCCCGCTGTGGGCAACCACAAACGGCAAATCGCGCTCCACCAGCTGCTCTTGCAGGGCGATGGTGGCGCTGGATACGATAAGCCGTTTGCCGCGCGTTTGCGCCATGATGCCGCCTGCGAGCAGGTAGGCAAGCGATTTGCCTACGCCTGTTGGCCCTTCGATGACGGCGATGCTTTCGCCTTGGCGTTCGGGCGCGTCGCCGCCTTCTTCGCGCGTGAGCGTGCGGGAAAAGGCGTTGGCAATGGCGGCAATCATTTCGCGCTGGGCGGGGCGGGGGCGAAAGTGGGGCAGGTTTTCGGAGATGGCGCGGTAGTGGTCGCGGATGGCGGTTTTTTCTAGGTCGGTGAGCATGGTGGTTTGGGGGAATGGGTTAGGTTTGGGCGTTTTCAGGCTGCCTTTTGTTGGGCGATTGTTGATGAATAAAGCTGCCTGCGTAGCAAAGCGGCGTTGCGAAGCTAAAATCAAAATGGAGCGGCGGCTCATCGCCAAATGGTGCGTTCAACTGGGCTTGAAGGGTTGCCAAGATATTGGCGAGCCGCCAACGTACCAACGGTTGCAGGTTTAGCAAAGATGGCAGCCTGAAATAGAGTAGGGCAATGATTAGGCGTTTCAGGCTGCCTGTTAAGTTAAGGCAGCCTGAAAACGGGTAAAACAAGGTTGTAGGGCGATTGGCATTGATTAGGCAGCCTGAAACGCCAAACGGAGCGACAGCTCAACGCCAAATGGCGGGCTAAACCCCACACCAAAGGCAGCCTGAAAAATAGATGAGCGCATTCCCCAGCTTTCAGGCTGCCTATCCGCATCCGCCTTATTTACCCTTCGGAATCGGGTCTTTGCCGCCCCTGTTAAAAATCAGCGCATTGGGCTGCTCTTTCAGCGTGCGGATAACAGGTTGGGCGGATTGCAAGGTGCGGTCTATGCTTTGCAGCGTGTTCTGCACGTCTTGGTAAACAGGCGATTGTGGCGACACGCCTTGCAGCGTTTGGCGCAGCTCGCGCAGGGTTTGGTTTAGCTCGGCGGGCAGGCTTTGCGTGCTGTTTTGTGCAATCAGTTTGTTTGCCGATGCCAACATGGTCTGCGCGGATTTCAGCGTGCCGCGCAGTTCTTTCAGGCTGCCGTTGAGTTCGCCTACGGTTTTATCCAACGGCAGGGCGTTGAATTTGTCCAACAGCTTGGCAACTTGGTTTTGCAAATCGTCCAAGCCACCGCCGCGCGTGCCAATCACCACATCGCCGCCGTATTCGTTGTGCGGTTTCAGCGGCGGCGTGCTGCTGGGGCTGTCGTTTAGCTCAACCAATTTGCTGCCGAGCACCAAATTGTTGCTGCCCAAGCTGGCGGTTAAGCCGTTATCTAAGGCAGCCTGAAACGCTGTTTGCCAGTATGCTTTGCTTTGCGGTTCATCGCCGCGCTGTTCAATTTTGTCGGGATCTATGCGCAGGCGCACGGGGATGTAGCCGTGTTCAAACAATTTCGCGCTGTCGCCCGCTTGAAAATACGGCACGGCGGCAACGTTGCCAATTCTGATGCCTTTGTAAACCACGGGCGCGCCCACATCCAAGCCGCGCACGGAGCTATTGAAAAAGGCGACGTAATACAAGGTGCGCTCGTTGGGCTGGTTTTCAATTTCGGCGCGGTCGTTATGGATTTGGAAGGTGGTGCCGCTGCTCACTTGGTTGGCAGAAGGGGGCGAATCAAACGCAATCGCGCCCGACAAAATCGCCGAAAGCGGCGCGCTGTCCACTTTAATTCCGCCGCCATCCAGCCGCACATCTATGCCGCTGTCCAGCCAAAAATGGCTGCCCGAGTTCACTAGGCTTTCGTTGGGGCTTTGGATGAAAATGCTGTATTGCACCGATTGCGTTTTCGGGTCAAATTTCGCGCTTTCTACCGTGCCCACGGTGTGATTTTCATACATCACAGGGCTGCCCGCGCCTATCATTTTGCGGTTTTTGCCCGTGAGCGTGAGGCGCAAGCCCGTTTGCCCAGCGGCGGAAAGCGGCGGCAGGTCGGACACTTTAAATTCGTGTTCCACTTCGCTTTGCGGGCTGCCCGCGCTAAACGCGATGTATGAACCCGAAAGCAGCGTGCCCAGCCCTGTTACGCCGTTTTGGTCTATGCGCGGTTTCACCACCCAAAACTGCGTGTCTTTGCGCATCAGGTGTGCGCCGTCTTTATCAATTTTGGCGGTAAGCTCCACGCCTTTTTGGTCGGGCTGCAAGCGGATGCGTATCACGCGCCCCACTTCCACATTCAGCATCCGAATGGTGGTGTTGTTTACTTCGATGCCGTCGGCGTTGTCCATATACAGCTTGATTTCGGTTTCGCGCGAGCGAAAGCTGTCAATCAACAGATAGCCGCCCACGATGGCGGCGGCAAGGGGAATCAGCCAAACGGTGGAAACCAGCGTTTTGCTGGGGCGAACTTTGGCGGTGTGCGGATGGGGCGTGTGTGCAGTCATATTGAAAACGAAACGGCAGCCTGAAAAGATAAGGCAGTCTGAAAAAAAGGCGCTAGTTTACCGTAAAACGGCTAAATTTTCAGGCTGCCCTGCAAACCAGCATCGCAATCTCGCGTATAATCCGCCTTTTTTCCCAACCCTTGTCTGATGAAAGATTGAGACCATGCCTGTTGTTACTGCTTTTCGCGGCGAAACCGCGCTTTCTGCTTTCCGCATCAACAAATTGCTGCAAAAAGCCCAATCGCTCGGGCTGCCTGAAAACGCTATTGCAAGCGAATATTGGTATTTTGTGGCATCGGATGCGCCGCTATCAGATGCGGATGCGTTGCAATTAAAGGCTTTGCTCTCTGCTGAACGGGTGAACACCCCAGATGCCACGCAAAGCCTTTTTTTAATCACCCCGCGCATCGGCACGATTTCGCCGTGGTCGTCCAAAGCCACCGACATCGCGCACAACTGCGGTTTGGCGCACATTGAACGCATTGAACGCGGCATGGCAGTATCGCTTTCAGGCAGCCTGAAAACCGATGAGCGCGCGCAATGGGCGGCCTTATTGCACGACCGCATGACCGAAAGCGTGTTGCCCGATTTTCAGGCTGCCGCGCAATTATTCGCGCAACACAGCAACCAATCATTCGCCACGGTGGATATTCTGGGCGGTGGCAAAGACGCGCTGTTGGAAGCCAATGCCGAAATGGGCTTGGCACTTTCGCCCGACGAAGTGGATTATTTGCTGGACAACTACCGCGCGCTGAACCGCAATCCAACAGACGTAGAACTGATGATGTTCGCCCAAGCCAACAGCGAGCATTGCCGCCATAAAATTTTCAACGCCGATTTCGTACTCAACGGCGAAAAACAGCCCAAATCGCTGTTCCGCCTGATACGCGACACGCACGAAGCCAGCCCCAGCGGCACGATTGTCGCCTATAAAGACAATTCGTCCATCATCGAAGGCGCAACCATCGGGCGGTTTTACCCCAGCGCGGCGCGCAACCAAGCCTACGATTTCCACAGCGAAAACACGCATATTTTGATGAAAGTGGAAACCCACAACCACCCCACCGCCATCGCCCCCTTTGCAGGCGCGGCAACAGGCGCGGGAGGCGAAATCCGCGATGAAGGCGCAACAGGGCGCGGCGCACGCCCCAAAGCAGGGCTAACAGGCTTCACCGTTTCCAATTTGCAAATTCCCGATTTCAGGCTGCCTTGGGAACACGATTACGGCAAGCCCGAGCGCATTGCTTCCGCGCTGGACATTATGATTGAAGCCCCCATCGGCGGCGCGGCGTTTAACAACGAATTTGGCCGCCCCAACTTGCTGGGCTATTTCCGCACCTTTGAGCAAACCTTTAACCAGCAAGTGTATGGCTACCACAAGCCGATTATGATTGCGGGCGGCTTGGGCAACATCCAGGCGGCGCAGTCGCACAAAAACGAAATCCCCGCAGGCGCGTTGCTGGTGCAGCTGGGCGGCGCGGGGATGCTGATTGGTTTGGGCGGCGGCGCGGCTTCTTCTATGGCAACAGGCAGCAACAGCGCGGATTTGGATTTTGATTCGGTGCAACGCGGCAATCCCGAAATGGAACGCCGTGCACAAGAAGTGATAGACCGCTGCTGGCAGCTGGGCGATGCCAATCCGATTATTTCTATTCACGATGTGGGCGCGGGCGGCTTGTCCAACGCGTTCCCCGAATTGGTGAACGATGCAGGGCGCGGCGCGATTTTCAGGCTGCGTGATGTACCACTGGAAGAGCACGGCTTGTCGCCCTTGCAAATTTGGTGCAACGAATCGCAAGAGCGTTATGTGCTGGCGATTTTGCCCGATGATTTGGACGCTTTCCGCGCCATTTGCGAGCGCGAGCGTTGCCCATTTGCCGTGGTCGGCACGGCTACCGATGACGGGCATTTGCGCGTGCGCGATGATGTGTTTGACAACAGCCCTGTTGATTTGCCGCTCAATGTGTTGCTGGGCAAACCGCCCAAAACCACGCGCAGCGATAACACCGTAAAGCAGCCTGAAACCACCTTTAACGCCGCGCAATACGATTTGCGCGAAAGCGCATACCGCATCCTGCGCCTGCCCGCCGTTGCCGCCAAAAATTTCCTGATTACCATTGGCGACCGCAGCGTGGGCGGCTTAACCCACCGCGACCAAATGGTGGGCGCGTGGCAAACCCCCGTTGCCGATTGCGCCGTAACCTTGATGGGCTTTGACACCACGCGCGGCGAAGCCATGAGCATGGGCGAAAAACCTGCGCTGGCGATTGCCAACGCGCCCGCCTCGGGGCGCATGGCGCTGGGCGAAGCGATTACCAACATCGCCGCCACCCACATCGGCGACATCGGCAACATCAAATTTTCCGCCAACTGGATGGCAGCTTGCGGCGTGGCGGGCGAAGACGAAAAACTGTATCGCACGGTGGAAGCCGTGTCGCAAATGTGCCAAACGCTGGGCGTGAGCATTCCCGTTGGCAAAGACAGCTTGTCTATGAAAACCGTGTGGCAAGAAGGCGACGCGCAAAAATCGGTTATCTCACCGTTGTCGCTGATTGTTTCGGCGTTTGCGCCCGTGCAAGATGTGCGCCAAACCGTTACCCCCGAGCTGAAAAACGTGAAAGACAGCGTGTTGCTGCTGATTGATTTGGGCTTGGGCAAGGCGAGGATGGGCGGCTCGGCGTTGGGGCAAGTGTGGAACGATTTGGGCGGCGCAACGCCCGATGTGGACGATATAGGCAGCCTGAAAACGTTTTACACGCTGATGCAGCAGCTGGTGCGCGAAAACAAACTGCTGGCGTATCACGATCGCAGCGACGGCGGCTTGTTTGCCACGCTGGTGGAGATGGCGTTTGCCGCGCGTTTTGGCATGAACATCAATCTGCAAGACGATTTTGCGATGGAGCGCTTGGTGAACAACCTGAGCGACCAAGCCATTTTGTTTAACGAAGAGTTGGGCGCGGTGATTCAAATTCAGGCTGCCGATTTGCACTATGTGCAAGCCCTGTTTGAACAACACGATTTTGCCGAAACGCTGTATCAAATCGGCACACCGCAGCCTGAAAGCAACACCATCCGCATTGATGATTACGCATTTGATTTAACCGAGCTGCAAAGCGCATGGCAAGAAACCAGCTACCGCATCCAACGCCTGCGCGACAACCCCGCCTGCGCCGACAGCGAATTTGCGCTGCTGCAAGACAACGCACGCAGCAAACTGTTCGCCGATTTAACCTTTGATTTGCAAGAGGATATTGCCGCACCCTTCGTTTCAGGCAGCCTGAAACCGAAAATCGCCGTGTTGCGCGAACAAGGCGTAAACGGGCAAGTGGAAATGGCAGCGGCGTTCCACCGCGCAGGCTTTGAGGCGTATGACGTGCATATGTCTGATTTGCTCAGCGGGCGCGCCAACCTTGCCGATTTCCAAATGCTGGCGGCTTGCGGCGGGTTCAGCTACGGTGATGTGCTGGGCGCGGGCGAGGGCTGGGCAAAAACCATTTTGTTCAACGCCAAGCTGCGCGATATGTTTGCCGCCTTTTTCGCCCGCCCCGACACATTAAGCCTTGGCGTGTGCAACGGCTGCCAAATGATGAGCAACCTTGCCGAAATCATCCCCCATGCAAACCATTGGGCAAAATTCAAGCGCAACGAATCCGAGCAGTTTGAAGCGCGGTTTAGCATGGTGCGCGTGCCCAAATCGCCATCGCTGATTTTGGCGGAGATGGCGGGCAGCGCGTTGCCCGTGGTGGTGAGCCACGGCGAAGGCCGCGCCGATTTTGCCCATTTGAATGATGCGGCAATGAGCGCAGACGGCGTGCCGCAAGATTTAGCTATCGCCCTGCAATACATCGACGGCACAGGCGCCATCACCCAAGCCTATCCGCTCAACCCCAACGGCTCGCCCAACGGCATCGCAGGCATCACCACGGCAGACGGGCGCGTTACCATTATGATGCCGCACCCCGAGCGCACCTTCCGCACCGCGCAAATGAGCTGGCTGCCCGAAAGCTGGAAACAGCATGAGCTGGCAGGCTGGTATCGCTTGTTTGCGGGGGCGAGAAAGGCATTGGGCTAGGGCAGGGCGGTTATCGCGGCAATAGAGGCAGCCTGAAAATGGTATTGGGAGTTTCAGGCTGCCTTTGTGAAGCCCGCCTATAGGCAGCCTGAAAAAGCAAAACCGCTTGGTGTTCAGCCAAACGGTTTTTTTTGCTGGATAGATTGAGTTTCAGGCTGCCTAATCTGAAACCTTTTCAAAACCCCAACGGCAGCCTGAAATTTAAAATGGAACGGCGGCGGCTCGCTGCCAAATGGTTAATTTAACGTGATTTTGTTGATTGAAAATATGTCGGCGAGCCGCCGACGCTCCATCGGTTGCAGATTTTGCAAAGATTTCAGGCTGCCTTTTATTCACACGATAAGGCAGCCTGAAAAAGAATAAGCAATCATTGCATTGCCATTTAAACAATAATTTAAACAAGGGCAAACAAATTTACCCGCAAGCCCCCAACGCCCCATTCCCCATTTTCAGGCTGCCTCCAACCGCCACACTAAATAACCATCCCCCGCTTAACCATAACCAAAAATTCCAAACAAATCTTTACATTAATGCCATAATACCGCGAACCCAAATGAACCATGCGCGTGGCAGCTTTCGCGCCGCAAGGGCAGGACGCAACACCGCCCCACATGGCTCAACAAGTTCCTATTTCTAAAAATGATTTTCTACAACCCCATCCCTTGCTACAACAGGAGACTTCCCATGAACGATTGGCATCAAACCCTAAGCTCAGGCACGCTGCTGCTGATTGCCGCCGCAGCCATCGCCTTAATTTTATTGATGATTATCCGCTGGCGCGTCCACGCGCTGCTCACGCTCACAGTGGTCAGCCTGCTCACCGCGTTGGCAACAGGCATCCCCGCGCAAGCCATTGTGAACGATGTTTTGCTGAAAAACTTGGGCGGCACGCTGGGCGGCGTGGCGATTTTGGTGAGCTTGGGCGCAATGCTCGGGCGGCTGGTGGAAACATCGGGCGGGGCGCAATCGCTTGCCGATGTCATGATTCGCACCTTTGGCGAAAGGCGCGCCCCGTTTGCGCTGGGCGTGGCATCGCTGCTGTAACGCCGTTGCCGCCGCTGGCTATAACGATTGGCAACTGGCGGGCGTGGTGCTGGCCACCGCCGCAGGTTCAGTCGCCGCCAGCCATGTAAACGATTCAGGCTTCTGGCTGGTGGGGCGATTGCTCAATTTAGACGTTGCCACCACGCTGAAAACGTGGACAGTCAATCAAACCCTAATCGCGCTGATTGGCTTTGTGCTCTCGGCGGGTGCCGTGGCTCTGTTGGGCTGATGGCTGGCGGGGCGGTTTTCAGGCTGCCTCAATCGCCCTCACGTCATACAAAAAAGGAAACGCACTATGACCAAGCACTACATCATCATGGGCATTTGCGGCTGCGGCAAAACCACCGTCGCCCAAGCCCTGCAACAGCATTTGCATTGCCCCTTTGCCGAAGGCGACGATTTTCACACCCAAGCCAACCGCGACAAAATGGGCGCAGGCATCCCGCTCAACGACGACGACCGCCGCCCGTGGCTGGAACGCCTGCGCGACTGGATGAGCGAGCAAGCGCAAAACGGCGCGCGCCACAGCATCGTTACCTGTTCCGCGCTCAAACACAGCTACCGCGATATTCTGCGGCAAGCGCAAGGCGAAGTGCATTTTGTGCACCTATCGCCGCCCATAGAAGCCAACCGCGAGCGCATGGAATCGCGGCAAGGGCACTACATGAAAGCCAGTATGATTCAATCCCAGCTAGACACCTTGCAGCCGCTTGCCGCCGACGAGCAAGGCGTAGTGATTACCAGCGCAGGCGCGCCCGATGAAGTGATGGTGGACGTGATGCGGTATGTAAACGCACAAGCGCAATAAAGATTAGGCAGCCTGAAACAAAGTTCAGCGTAGCAAAAACCATTCGCCAGCGCACGGCTTGCAAGCAAGCCGTAGAAAGCGCGAAACCCATTTCAGGCTGCCAACCATCCCGCCCGCACCCAAACATTTCAGGTTGCCTATTGCATCAACCAACAGGCAGCCTGAAACCCAAAATGGAGCGGCGACGGCTCGTCGCCAAATACCAACCCCATTCCACAACCGCCATCAACACAAAAGCAGCCTGAAAACAAGTAAAGCCAAGTAGGGTATGCGGCTCTGCCACGCACCGCCTAGCAACGCCCAAAGTTTCAGGCTGCCTATTCATCACAACAATAAGCAGCCTGAAACCCATTAGGCTGCCCTATCAGCATAAAACATTACCACAAGGCACCAACGGCAAACGTTCAGCGCATCCAGCGTGGGTATGGCGGCGCAACGCCATGCAACGGCAAAATAAACAGAAACGAGCGATGGAAAACAAGCAAGGCAGCCTGAAAACAACCAAAGCCCAAACACGCATGGCTAAACGCCATTCCAGCTTCGCCCATTTTCAGGCTGCCTATTGTCTGCCTGATTACGTTGCACTACCCACCCAACCTTGCCCACCACACCCAAGCAGCCTGAAAAGCCAACTTCCCGCTTTTCAGGATGCCTCTATCGCCGTATCACATTATCGCTGTATTAAACGAAATGCCCATCACCGCTTAATCGCCAACACCAACACCCCCGCCGCCACCAGCGCAATCCCTAGCCAAGCCTGCCCATTCGGCCGCTCGCCCAAAAACACCACCGCAAACACCGCCACCAGCACCACGCTCAACTTATCAATCGGTGCCACCTGCGAAGCATCGCCCATTTGCAACGCCTTAAAATACGCCAGCCAAGAAGCCCCCGTTGCCAAGCCCGACAAAATCAAAAACAGCCAATTCTTCGCCGACAAACTGCCCAGCGGCTGCCACTTTTTTGCATAAGTCAAAAACGCGCTCAACGCCGCGATAATCACCAGCGTGCGGATAAACGTCGCAAAATCCGAATCCACGCCCTGCAAACCCAGTTTGGCAAAAATTGCCGTCATCGCCGCAAAAATCGCCGAAGCCAACGCCCAATAAAGCCAAGATTGCGCTGCCATGTTGCACTCCTTTCATGGTTTAAAGACGCCATTTTACCGCGTTTCAGGCTGCCCATGCGCATCGCCCAGCCCGCGCCAGTCAGCAAAGCGCGAAAGGCAGCCTGAAAACTGCTAAAATCGCCTTTTCGCAACCCATTCCCCCAACATCATGGCAAAACCCGACTACCCCATCACCCCCGCCATCCGCTTCCTGCGCGAGCACAACATCGCCTTTGAGCCCAAACTTTATCCCTATGTAGAACACGGCGGCACAGCCGTCCCCGCGCAACATTTTGGCGTGGACGAACACGCCGTAGTCAAAACCATCGTGCTAGAAAACGATAAAAAACAAGGCTTAATCTGCATCATGCACGGCGACAAACACATCTCCACGCGCAACCTTGCCCGCGAGCTGGGCATGAAACACATAGAACCCGCCCAGCCCAACCAAGCCAACAAATGGACAGGCTACCTCGTTGGCGGCACCAGCCCATTTGGCACCAAAACCCAACTGCCCGTATTTGTAGAAGAAAGCATCTACTCGCTGCCCACCATCTACATCAACGGCGGCAAACGCGGCTTTCTCGTCGCCATCTCGCCCCAAGATTTAGCCCC
>CAUVGV010000043.1:0-12949 GCA_963551505.1 uncultured Kingella sp. | reverse complement strand
GCATCATATATTGTTGATACTCTGAATTAAACGCCATATGCCCGATAGCAGCCTCAATAGCAGTAATAACAGCTTCTGAACCAGTAATCGCATAATGATTGATAGCTTCTTTCAATCTATTTAAATATTTTAAAACAGTATATTTCAAATTATCATCAATTTCAGATTGGAAAATAGCATCATATAGATTCTGAATATCATCATGTATTTCTTTCAATGCTTGACCATCAATAGCATTATTTATTTGCTTCTGAGCTTTATCTATATTGTTATCAATAAGTTTAATAGCAGTAAATAATAGTTTAGTATCAGTCAAGTAGGATTTTGCATCTTTGCACGATTGCCTTAATCTTAATGATTCTGTCAAAGCCACCCCTATCTGATATATCCAATCATGGCATATGTCTATAAGTTCTGGGTCTGTTTCAGAAAAATGCAATACAATATCATCCATTAATTGGAATACCTTGCCTATTGCTAACATCAATTCAACATCTGAAGCATCAGGCATGCTCAAAACTTCTTTCCACACCTGCCTATTTGTTTCGCCATCTGAATAAAGATTGAATTTAGTTACAATATCAAATAATTTTCTTGCTGGATTATCGTAGTATGTATTCATAATGTTTTTAAAAAATAATGGTTACTCAATAATGTTGTATTAATAACCGATAGGCAGCCTGAAAACTCTCTTCAATGCTGTATCACAATCAACAACTTCTCATAATCCTGCTTCAAATCAGGCTCTTCCAGCCGCAGCTTGGCGATGGTTTTTACCGCGTGCATCACGGTGGTGTGGTCGCGCCCGCCAAATGCGTCGCCAATGGCAGGCAGGCTTAGGTTGGTGAGTTCTTTGGTAATCGCCATGGCGATTTGGCGCGGGCGGGCAAGGTTGCGGCTGCGTTTTTTGCCCAAAATATCGCGGATGCTGATGTGGTAATGGTCGGCAACGGCTTTCATAATCAGCTCAACGGTAATCGGCTTGTAGTTGCTGGCAACGATGTCTTGCAGTGCATCTGCCGCCAAATCAATGTCAATCACGCTTTTTTTGCTGAATCGGCAACGCGCAATCACGCGGTTTAACGCGCCTTCCAGCTCGCGCACGTTTTGTTTTACGTTTTGCGCGATAAAAGTGGCGGCATCTTCTTCCAGCATAATGCCCGCGGCTTGGGCTTTGCGCTCCAAAATGTCCACGCGCATTTCCAGTTCGGGCGGCTCCAAGCGGATGGTCATGCCCCATGAAAAGCGGGATACAAGGCGTTTGTCCATCGCTTCTAGGCTGCTGGGCAACTGGTCGCAGGTGAGGATAATTTGCTGGTCGCGCGAGTGAAAATGCTCAAACAGGAAGAAAAACTCTTCCATGGTGCGGTCTTTGCCTGAGATAAATTGAATATCATCAATAATCAGCAAGTTATAGTGCAAATATTGCTGTTTAAACGTATCCCATGTTTTGTTGCGCACGGTTGCCATAAAGGTTTTTAAGTATTCATCCGAGTGCATATAGCGCACTTTGGCTTTGGGGTTGAGCCGCAGCAATTCGTTGCCAATGGCTTGCACCAAGTGCGTTTTGCCCAAGCCTGTGCTGCCATACACGAAAAACGGGTTATACATGCTGTCGCCTGGTTTTTCGGCGATGCTTTTGGCTACGTTGGCGGCAAGCTGGTTGCCCTTGCCTTCCACCAGCGTGTCAAAGGTGTAATCGGGCGAAAGGTTGGTTTGGTGCAGGCGCTGCTCGACGGCTTCGCGAGCTTGCTCGGCGGCGATGGCGGAAGGTTTGCCCGCTGCGGCGTTTTCAGGCTGCCTATTGTGCTCGGCAGGCTTGCTGGGGCGCAGATTGCTCATGCGCTCGGCTAAGATGTCTTGCGCGCTTTTGTTGCGGGCGGGGCTTGGCGTTGGCTCGGATGCGGGCGCGGTTTCAGTTTGCGCTTGGTTGCCGTCGTTTGCGGTTTTCAGGCTGCCTCTATCATTGTTTACAGGGCTAACCACATCCGTAGGCACTTGCGTCATTGCCACGCGCTCGCCCACGCCTGCTTGAAACAGCAATTCGGGCGCATCGGGCGCAATCAGCGCGGCGGCTTCGTGGATTTTGCGGGCGTATTGGGTGCGCAACAGGTTTGCCGCAAATTGGTTTTTGGCAAACAACACCCACGCGCCATCTTGTTCGCCCACCGTAATCGGCGCGATGTCGCGGGAAAATTGCTGTTCGGAAAGCTCGGATTGCAACAGAGCAAGGCATTGAGACCAGAATTCAGAAACACGCATGAGACTACTTTATTACGTTGTGGATATGTTTGTTATTATACCGCAAATTTTTGTTAAGCCCGCGCCGTTGTGGATAACATTATCCACAGTTTTTTGGGGCATGATGGGACTGTTGTCAGCAGCCAACAAATCATAAAAAATCACGAAAAATCAATCGTTTTTACACTATAATCCAACCTATTTCCAACCCTCAACCGATAAGGAGTCCCCATGAGCCAGTCATACAGCAAAAAATACACCATGCCGCATCTTAACGGCTTTGCCGCAGCCGCCGTGTTGGTGGCAATCACGTTATTTGTGGTGTGGCGAATGTTTAGCGCATTGGAAAACGGAGCGGGCGGCTTGGGTTTTCTGCTGCTGCCGCTGGGCTATTGTTTTACCCGCTTTCGCGTGGTGCAGCCCAATACCGCTTTGGTGGGCACGCTGTTTGGCAAATACGCGGGCGTGCTGCCCCAATCGGGCTTTTTTTGGCTACTGCCGTTTTACAACACGGTGAGCGTGTCGCTAAAAACCAGCAACTATGTTACCGCCACGTTGAAAGTGAACGATGCTTCTGGCACGCCGATTGAAATCGCCGCCGCGATTGTGTACCACATTGACAACCCTGCCGCTGCGGTGCTAGACGTGGAAAACACGCACGATTTTCTGCAAGTGCAAAGCGAGGGCGCGCTGCGCGTGTTGGCAACGCATCATCCTTACACCAACGATGGCTCGGCAGACAGCCTAACAGGGCATTCGGACAAAATCTTGGAGCAATTTCGCCGCATGGTGCAAGAGCGCGTGGAAATCGCAGGCATCAGCATTGACGAAACGCGCTTCACGCATCTGGCTTACGCGCCCGAAATCGCCCAAGCCATGCTGCGCCGCCAGCAAGCCGAAGCGGTGATTTTGGCGCGACAAACGCTGGTGCGCGGCGCGATTGGCATGGTGGCGGGCACGGTGGTGGAATTGGAAAAACGCGGCATTGTAAACATGACCGAGCCCGAAAAAGCCAAACTGGTTACCAATATGATGACGGTTTTGCTGTCCGAAGAGAATGCTTCGCCTGTGTTGAATGTGAGCGGAGATTGATTGGTTTCAGGCTGCCTAGCAATGTTTAGGCAGCCTGAAAAATAAGGAAAACCGATGAAAGCAAACAATTATGATGCCCTACTCACCTACGCGCGATTATTGAGCGAATTGCAATCGGGCGAGCTTGAAATCTCGTGGCAGAAAATCACACCCATCAGTAAACAAGACCACCTGCTAACACGGCAGCACTTGCACCACCTGATTTTGCTGGGCTTGCTACTTATGGTAACGGCAGCACTGGCATTGCTTTTGAGTTTTGACGAACAGCAAACCGTTGGGATGCTATTGAGCATCGTTGGAATGCTATTGGGCGCGGCAGCATTTTTCCTCGCAATAATGATACTGAAAACAGAACTGCCCGATGCCATCCGCATCTTGCGCGCGCCAATCGGCACAATGCAGCCTGAAAACTTTACGCTCTATTTCACGCCAATTTACAGAGGCAGAGGTCTCTATTACCCCAAAAACACACTAGACACACGTTGCGACAGATACCTGCCCGATTGGGACAGCTTCACGCTGGCAGACTGGCAAGCCCTGCTCCCCGATGCGCCCAGCCCCGAAGATTTACAGCGTTTAATCCGCGCGATTCAAAAGCGGCTAGCCGAAGCTGAATAGCGATGTTTAGGCAGCCTGAAACCGTTTTTAATCATCACAAACAAGGAAACCACCATGCAAAACCATACAACCCCCGACACCCCATTTTCCGAATTGCTCCGCGCCGTGCAAGCAGGCGAGAAGCGCATCACATGGCAAAAATCCCACCCCATTAGCGACAGCGAACGCACCAACGCCAAAACAACAAAATGGGCGTTTTTAGCCGCCGCATTCACGCTGCCGATTTTCAGCCTAAGCAGCTGCTATTTCACCCCCGATATATGCAGTCCCAGCAGCGGTTTGTTTTTTTGGTTATTTCTCGCCATTGCGCTGGTTTTCAATATCGGCTTCATTGGGTTTGATATTTGGATAGCTAACCGAATGGGACGCATCGCCGACCACCCTGGCGCGCAGCCCTTCCCCACCCTTTACACCCTGCAAACACAAGCAGCACGCCGCTACGCCAACGGCATCACCGCCGCTCGCGGCAGAATTACCCAGCTGGGCTGGCAAAATTTCACCGCAACCGACTGGGCAGACATTCTCCCCACCGCCGCGCCCGATGAAGTGCAACAACTCAGCCAAATGATTATCCAACGGCTCAATAATCAATAGCATTTTCAGGCTGCCCAAACCCACGCAAAAGGCAGCCTGAAAACCGTTTCTCTCTCACTTATAAAGGAATAATCCCCATGCCCAGCCCGCTCCCCCAAGACACCCCATTTGCCGAATTGCGCCACGCCGTGCAAGCAGACGCAAACGAAATCACATGGCAAAAGCGCACACCCATTAGCAACAATGAACGCAACCACGCCATGCGCCTGAAAAAACTGTTTGCTTATACGCTGCCCATACCGCTGCTACTTACCATTCTTGTTTACTTTATCCACCCCATGTTATTTTTTGACAATGGCACATTGTTTTTGCCTACCGTGTTGTTGTTTGGCTGTTACAACATCATCGTTCCACTTTCTACACTATGGCTTACCAAACGCTACAACCGCATATTGGATTTGCCCACAAACACGCCACAGCCCGCAACTTATTATATGCGCTTTAAAGACAGCCGCGACAATACAAAAGGCTTAACCGTTTTTCGTGGCGTAGCTTTGCGGCTGGATTACACCACATTTACCCAGCGAGACTGGCAAACCGTACTCCCCGCCGCCACGCCCAATGAAGTGCAACAACTCAGCCAAATGATTATCCAACGGCTCAATAATCAATAGCATTTTCAGGCTGCCTAACCTCACGCAAAAGGCAGCCTGAAACGCCGCAATCCGCTTATTTTGTTTGACAAATCGCGCCAAAACAGGTTTAATGCGCCGTTTATTTTTCCCACCCCATTTGATATTAGGAAACCAACATGAAACGCACTTATCAACCCTCAGTTACCAAACGCAAACGCACCCACGGCTTCTTGGTTCGCTCAAAAACACGCGGCGGTCGTGCTGTTTTGGCTGCCCGCCGTGCCAAAGGCCGCAAACGCTTGGCTGTGTAATTGACTTATCGCTTTGGCAAAACCTATCGGCTGCTCACAACGGAAGAGTTTTCTTCCGTTTTTGCATTAAGGAAACAGCGTTCGCGCAGCTTTTTGGCGGTGCTACAATCGGAACACAATGCGCTGGGGCACGCGCGGTTAGGCTTGGTGGTGGGCAAAAAAGCCGCCAAGCGGGCAAACAAGCGCAATTACATGAAACGTGTGATACGCGAATGGTTTAGGCTGCATCAACACGAATTGCCCTCCAAAGATTTTGTGGTGCGGGTGCGCGTGATGTTTGAACGCGAGCAGTATCGCGAAGTATGCAAACAGTTGGCAGAATTGATGTTGCCGCGCCCATGCAAATAAGTTTCAGGCAGCCTGAAAGTTGATTTTAGCTTCGCAGAAGCTCGTAAACTCGCTTTCAGGCTGCCTAATCGCGCGTTAAGCGGGTGCGCATTTGTAAACATTCCGCTTCATCGCTTGGATTTTCCCAACCCGCCGCCATGTTGCCCCACTCATCCCCATAGGCAGCCTGAAACGTCCCATGCTCCGTAAACTCTTTCTCGCGCTTATCCGCTTTTATCAACTCTGCATCAGCCCGCTTATCCCGCCGCGCTGCCGCTACACGCCCACTTGTTCGCAATACGCCATTGAAGCCGTGCGCAAATATGGCGCGCTCAAAGGCGGCTGGCTCGCCCTCAAACGGCTTGCCCGTTGCCACCCTTGGGGCGGCTGCGGTTACGACCCCGTCCCCTAGTTTTTAGGAAATTCTCATGCAACAGCAAAACCCATCCGATTTCAAACGAATGCTGGCCACCGCCGCTGTGGCAATTGTCTTTATGATGGCTTGGCAACACTTCTTCCCCCCTGCCCAGCCGCAGCAACAGCAAGCCGCGCAGCAACAAACCGCCGCGCAGCCGCAAGCCGCCCCATTGGGCGCAACAACACCCGTGAGCGTGGAAACCGACACCGTTAAAGCCACGATAGACGAAAAATCAGGCGATTTGCGCGGCTTAACCCTACAACACTACGATGCCACCCACGACACTGCGCAAAGTTTCACCCTGTTCGCCGACGGCAAGTCGCTCACTTATGTTGCCCAATCCAACTTGGTGGATGCCAACGGCAACAACATTTTAGCCAACGCCAATTTTCAGGCTGCCACCAAATCGCAAACGCTCAACGGCGACAAACTGGAAGTGCGTCTCACCGCCCCCGCGCAAAACGGCGTGCAAGTGGATAAAATTTACACGTTTACCAAAGGCAGCTATTTGGTCAACGTGCGCTTTGAGGTGAAAAACACCAGCAGCCAAGCCGTGAAGCTGGGCACGTCGTACCAAATCGTGCGCGACAATAGCAAGCCCGCAGGCGAAGGCTGGTTCACCAGCAGCTATGTTGGTCCAATTGTTTACACCCCCGATGCCGATGCCTTCCAAAAAGTGCAATTTGCCACGCTAGACAAAGACTTTGACGCAGGCAAAGACACCGCCGAATACCAACGCAAAGCATCAGGCGGCTATGTGGGCATGATTCAGCACTACTTCGCATCCGCTTGGATTATGCAGCCTGAAAACGGCGCAAACCTGTGCACAGGCGGCAGCTGCACCATCGGCATCAAACGCCTGCCCGGCAACCTATACAGCGCAGGCGTGAACACCGCCGTGGTGGACATCCCCGCAGGCGGCAGCAAAACCTTCGCCGCTAATTTATACGCCGGCCCGCAAGTAACCAGCATCCTGAAAACCATCGCCCCAAAATTTGAACTCACCAAAGACTACGGGCGCGTGCACATTTTCGCCTCGCCACTGTTTGCACTGCTCAATTGGCTACACGGCATCATCGGCAACTGGGGCTGGGCGATTATCGTGCTGACGCTTATCGTGAAAGCCATCCTGTTCCCGCTCAACCAAAAAGCCTACAAATCCATGGCAAAAATGCGCTCCATCCAGCCCAAAATGGAAGCATTGAAGAAAAAATACCCCAATCCCGAAGACCGCATGGCGATGCAACAAGAGCTGATGAAGCTCTACCGCGACGAAAAAATCAACCCGCTGGGCGGCTGCTTGCCCATGCTGATTCAAATGCCGATTTTCATCGGGCTGTATTGGATGATTTTCCTATCGGTGGAGCTGCGCCAAGCACCGTGGATGGGCTGGATTCACGACCTGTCGCGCCCCGACCCATATTGGATTTTGCCGATTTTGATGGCGGTAACCATGTATCTGCAAACCAAAATGAGCCCGCCGCCCAGCGACCCTGCCCAAGCGCAAATGATGAAAATCATGCCGTTGATATTCTCCATCATGTTCTTCTTCTTCCCCGCCGCGCTGGTGCTGTATTACGTGGTCAACAACTTGCTGACCATTGCCCAGCAATGGCTAATTAACCGCCAAGCCGCTAACGCCGCCAACGCAGGCGGCGCGCCCAAGGTGGAAGTGTTGGATAAAGAACCCGCGAAAAAAGACAAGAAGAAAAAATAAACGCGGAGGCGTTTTGCGCGATGCCCAACAGCGTTTCAGGCTGCCTTATCGGTGATGATAGGCAGCCTGAAATGTTTTTTTTGGGATAGGCGGCGTAAAGACAGCCTGAAAACCTTTGCAAAACCATGTAGGTTGGGCATTTATGCCCGACGTTTTTAGTTGTAGTTAGTGCTTGTCGGGCATCAATGCCCGACCTACAACAACGCCATAAGGTAGCCTGCGTAGCGTAGCGGAGTTGCGAAGCTAAAATCCAATCCATCCAGTAAAAATCGTTTGGCAAAACACCAAACGATTTTGTTTTTCAGGCTGCCTCAATCCTGCACCCTACTCCTGCTCCCGCAAATACCCCGCCATCGCCGCCGCATCATCCAACACCACCGCGCCCGCCGCCTGCATTTCATGCCACGCCGCTGCCACCGTGTCCGCCGCGATACCACGGCACGCCGCCCTGTTCACCAGCACTTGCCAATCTCCGCCGCGCAAAAGCTGCAACACCGTAGTCTTCACGCAATAATCCGTTGCCAAGCCGCCCACCAGCAACACCGTCGCGCCCTTGTCGCGCAGCCATTCAATCAGCCCTGTGCTCAATTTTTCCGCCAAATCGTGATAACACGCGCCATAGGGGTGCATATCGGGCTCAACGCCTTTCCACACGCAAAAATCGTAGGCGGTAACGGGTGGCAATTCGTCCAGCAATTCAAAGCCTTGCGTACCGACAATCGCATGCGCCACCCAAGTCTCGCGCGCATTGGGCAAACCCGTGTCGCGCAGTTGCTCGGCATGGTTGGTGCAAATCCAGCGGGCGGCGGGGCTGTGCGCGTCTTTGCTCATCACGCGAAGCTGGGCAAGCCGCGCTTGGGCGTTGAGTTCCGCCGCAATCAAATGCCCCTCGTGCACGGGCAATTCGGCGGGGCAAAGCGGGGTAAAGGTTTTTTGTGCGTCAATGTCTAGGGAAACAATCATGGTATTCCTTGCTGTTGATGGTTTTCAGACTGCCTAATCAGCGTGAATAGGCAGCCTGAAAGCCATTTCGTGTTACACAAATTCGGTCAAATGTTCCGCGCTCACGCCTGTGGCGGGGTCTATGCCCAAATCGTCGCTGTCGCCCGATGATGCGCAGCCTGCCAACGCCAAACCCGTCAGCATAATCAGTAACCATTTTTTCATAGTCCTATCCTTGTGCGAAGTGAGAGAAGCTGCGATTGTAGCACAACGTGGTTTTCAGGCTGCCTATGCCCGCGCTGCGCTCATCCGCCCAAGCAATCGTTGCGCATCGCCCCTTGTTTTGCCACAATAACCCATCTCGTTAAGGCAGCCTGAAAATGTACCGCGTATTCCTGTTGATGACCGCCCTGCTCCTATCCGCCTGCGCTACCGAATGGCACGTTCGCCAGCGCGAAAACAGCAAAGCCGCGCTGCGCCTGCAAAGCGTGCGCAACAGCACTCTGCCTGAAAACGGTTTAGTCTTCATCCAGCCCAGCGATTTGCGCGCGGGCGATATTTTGTTTTCCTCCGAGGGCAGCATCCGCTCGCTGGGCATCCGCGTGTTTAGCAACGCCGCCGTCAGCCATTCCTTCATCTATTTGGGCGACGGGCAAATCGCCGAAGCCGTGGGCAGCGGCACGCGCATCCACCCGCTCGCCGACGCGCTCCAAGAAACCAATCTCACCGTTGCCTTTCGCCGCCCCGATTTAACCGCCGAAAACATCCAAGCCATCATCGCCTTTGCCGAAGAAAAAAACGGCAGCGGCTACAACCACCTCGGCATCGCGCTGCAAGCCCCGTTTGCCCTCGCCCGCAACGCCTGCGAATTGCCCGTTATCCCCCGCGCCATGCGCCATCTGTGCCTGAACGCGCTCGCCACCATCACCGTGCCATCGCTGGGCAACAAGCGGCTGTTTTGTTCGCAATTTGTGATAGAAGCCTTTAACCGCGCAGGCAAGCCGCTCACCACCGCGCGACCGCAATGGGTGGACCCATCCGACATCCTGCATCTGCGCGAAGACGACATCGCCACCATCGCCCCCGTTGCCAAGCTGCAATACATCGGGCATCTACAATGCACGCCCTCGCTATGAAACACCAGTTGCCAAGCCCAACCACCCTCCGCGCCCGAACCCCAAACCGATTTTCAGGCTGCCTTAGATGCTGCGGATAGACCCTAACCCCGCCCCACCAATGCAGCCTGAAACCCACTCCACCATGCCCAGCCCCAAACCCACCCTGCGCTATCTGCGCTACGGCTTTCTCCTCAGCATCCTAAGCATTCTCGCCCTGCAAGCATGGTGCGCATGGCAAGTCTATCAATACGCCCACGCCCCCGCCGCGCTGCCCAAACACGCCGATGCCGCCGTGGTGCTTGGCGCCGCCGCATGGGGCGACAAACCCTCTCCCGTGTTCCGCGAACGCATCAACCACGCCATCGCCCTATATCAATCCGAGCGCGTAGAAAAACTCATCTTCACAGGCGGCACACGCAAAGAAGGCTACCCCAGCGAAGGCGAAGTCGCCCGCAAATTTGCCATCAAACAAGGCATCCCCAGCCACGACATCATCTACGAAACCCGCTCCAAAGACACCTATCAAAACCTCGTCAATACCCGTCTGCTGATGCAAAAACACAAACTGCACAACCTCATCATCGTAAGCGACCCCTACCACATGGCACGCGCCATCGCCATCGCCCAAGACCTCGGCATCCCCGCCACGCCCTCGCCCACCCCCACCAGCCGCTACACCGAAGCCTCCGAGCAAGCCCGCTGGAAATTCTTTATCCAAGAAAGCTACTCGCTGTTTATCTACCGCCTGCTGCACGCAGGGCGCACGGTGTTGGATTGGATAGATTAGGCAGCCTGAAAACCGTGTTACGCCCGTTTCAGGCTGCCTTATTCTGCATACCAAAGGCAGCCTGAAAAGCCGCTTTCCCGTTTTCAGGCTGCCTCATCATCCAAGCCAGCGCACGGCTTGCCAGCAAGCCGTAGGGGGCGCGGATGACTGTTTCAGGCTGCCCAAGCATTCGCGCCCGCGTGCCCGCATCATTAAGGCAGCCTGAAAAACAAAATCCCCATACAAAAACCCCTGCTCAACGGATAACACGTTTCGCAGGGGTTTTCATCCATCCTCAATCATCAATCAAACAACGCATTGATGGCATCATCGCTGCCGCCCTTGCTGCTGCGGCTGCCATTGTCGCTGGGGTTCGCCAGAGCATCATCCGCCTGTTTAATATCGGCGATGCGTTTTTGCGCCTTGGCGTAGCCGTTATCAGCAGCGCGTTGATACCAGCGGTGCGCCTCGTCCACATTCTTGCTCATGCCCAGCCCGCGTTCATACATAATGGCAAGATAATATTGCGCTTCGGCATGGTTGGCTTCGGCGGCGCGGGTTAGCCATTTGTAGGCGTTGCCATAATTGCCCTGCTCGGCTTCGTCCACGCCCAGCGTGGTTTGCGCATCGGCATCGCCTTGCTCGGCGCGTTTTTTCAACGCTTCGGCTTGCGCTTGGGCTGCGTCCAACACCTTGCCTTGCGGTTGGTTTTGCACAAATGCGCCGTCAAACAACACATTGCCCTCGCCATCGGTAAGCGCGCCTTTGCCTTCCAAATACAGCGTGGCGGGTTGGTATGCGCCCGCATAATGGTTGCCATTGGATAAATCGCAATGGGCGGTTTGCGGGTCAAACGTGCCGATGCACTCGCTTTGGTCGGCAAAGATGATTTTGCCGTTGCCCGCTGGCTCGTTGTTGCGGAACGCGCCTTGGTAGCGGTTGCCTGTTGCGGCGGTGAGCGTGCCTTCGCCTTGCATCAGGTCGTTTGCGAACGCACCCTCGTAGCGATTGCCATCAAAAGTGAACACGCCTTTGCCGTGGCGCAGGTCGTCTTGGTAATCGCCTTGATACGCATCGCCGTTGGGCGCGGTGCAAGTGGCGATGCCGTTGAGCTTGTCGGCAATCACGTTGCCGATGCAAACGGTGCCGTTGGCGCGGGTAATTTTGCCGTTGGGGTCGTTGGCTTGGCCGTTAATCACGTTGCCCTCAAAAACGTCGCCATTGGGATAGCGCAAGGTGTTTTCAGGCTGCATCGGCGTAGACGCGGCGGGCGGCGGTTCTGCATGGCGAGACGAATTAAAACTAAACAGCGCAAACAACCCGCGAAACACAATCACCCCCACCACCGCTGCCATCACGCCTGTTTTCAGGCTGCGTGATGACAGCTTGGGGCGATGGCTTCCGCTGGTCGGCGCAACCGCTGCGCTGCGAAAGGCTTGCGCTGTGCGAAATGGGCTGTTGGCAGCGGGGAAATCCGCCGCCCATTGCTGCGCGATGGTTTCCAAATCTTGCAACGCTTCGTTTACTTCGCTGGCGGTGGCAGGAGCTTCGCCACCGTGCGAGCCTTTGTTGCCGTTTTTGCGGATAAAATGGGCGCGCTCAGCTTGTTCGCGCTGCCACACGTTTTCTTTTTCCAAAATATAGATTTGCGAGAACAAGCTATCCAGCTTCAAAGTTTGCCACGCATTCGGATTGCTGCTGCCCGTGGCGCGGCTGTTGTAAAACGGATTGGCGACTTCCACGCCCTTTTGAATGGCAGGCAACTGCATTTTTTGCCAATAAAACGCCACGATGTATTCCAGCGCGCGGCGAGTGGCGTTGAGCGCAGCATCGTAATGCCCATTGCGCGCATGGCTTTCCGCCTCTTGCGCGGATGTTTGCACTTCGCTGGGCAGATGGGTGAGCGGCGTGAGGAAATCAAAACGGGAAGTCATGGGTGTCCTTTGAGAAATGGTTTTCAGGCTGCCTATGGCGAGGTAGTAGGCAACCTGAAAATGGATAATAGCGGCGTAACCTGCCTTTCAAGCCAATCCACTATATCAAAATTAAAGCGGTTTATCTAACGCCACCGCTCAAAATAGATGCCCAATCCCAACAAAAATATACAATAAAAAAACCTGCTTTAAACAAAGCAGGTTTTAAAAACTTGGCACGCCCAGGGGGAATCGAACCCCCGTTACCGCCGTGAAAGGGCGATGTCCTAACCGCTAGACGATGGGCGCGGATAAAA
>CAUVGV010000042.1:0-13044 GCA_963551505.1 uncultured Kingella sp. | reverse complement strand
ACACTGCTTTTCAGGCTGCCTATTCTGCCATTAGGTTTTCAACTTTCTACACGATGCCAAAATATCCAGCTCGGGGCGATAGGTTTGGCTGGTGGTGGAATCCATGTCCAGCGTGCCAAATACCGTGCTGTAAAAATTATCGTGGGAATAGGCTTGGGTTTGGGCGTTGCGGCGCAGGCAGGCTGCGTCCATGCCTTCGTTTTTGTGCCACAGCGGGCTGAACCACATTATCATGGGAACGTGGGTTTGCTCTTTGGGGGCGATGGCATAGGGCGTGCTGTGTAGATACACGCCTTTTTCGCCTAGGCTTTCGCCGTGGTCGGAAACGTATAGCACCGCGCTTTCCCAGTTTTGATGCTGTTCTACGCGGCTGATAACGGCATCAATAAACCCATCCACAGACACAACGGTGTTGTCGTAGGTGTTGATGAGTTCTTGCTGAGTGCAGCGGTTGATTTCGTTGGTGTCGCAAGTGGGGGTGAACAGGCGTTGAGCGGGGGTGTAGCGTTCGCTGTATGTGGGGCCGTGGCTGCCGATGGTGTGGACGATAATCAGGCTATCTTTTTGGCTGGCGGCAGCTTGAGCAAGGGCTTTATCCAGCTCGGGCAGCATGGCTTCATCGCGGCATTCGCCGTTTTTGCAGTATTGAGGGTTGTTTTGCTCGGTTACGTTGATAAAGGGGATGTTGCTGCACACGCCTTTGCAGCCTGTGTCGTTGTCTATCCATGTGATTTGGATGCCTGCGCGTTGCAATACGTCTAACAAGGTGTCTTGTTTGGCGGCGCGGATGGGGTCAAAATCGGCGCGGGGCGTGGGGGAGAACATACAGGGCAGCGAGCCTGCGGTGAAGGTGTTGCAACTGGTTACGTTATTAAAATTGAAAATGCTGTCGCCCCGCGCGGCAAGTTTGGGCGTGGTTTGGCGGGCGTAGCCGTTTAAGCCCCAGTTGGCGGCGCGGGTGGCTTCGCCCACGATAAGCACGATTACATGGGTATGGTTATCGGGTTTGCGTTGGCGGATTTTTGGATCTAAAACTTGATAGGGGATTTGGCTGCGCCGATAGTGTTTGTATTGGCTGATGCCTGCGCCGATGAAGTTGCTGGGGATGATAAGGTCTTTGATGGTGGGATTATTGCGTCCGAATGAAGCGTAGTCTTGATAGAAAAAGGCGGCGATGATGCCGATGCCTGCGATGGCTGCGGCGGCGGTGGCAAGGCGTTGCAGAATTTCGCGCCATAGGCTGCGGTATTGAATTTGGGTGCGCAAATAAAGCGCGGTGGGGAGTATGCCGAATGCGGTAAACCATGCGATGAAGCTGGGGGTGATGAGCTTGGCACTTTCGCTGGCGGTGGTTATCAGCACGTTGGTGAGCATATCGCGGTTGAAGTATACATCCAAAAAGATGGCACTGTAGCTCACCGCCGCGCTAATCAGCAGCAGCGCGGGGACGATGATTTTGTGCACAATGGGCTGGGCGAGCAGGGTGAAAATCAGCAAGCAGCCGCAATAAATAAACAGCGGGATGGTGAAGATAAAATAATCGCCTGTCTCGCCTTGGAATGGATGCAGTTGCAGGGTTTTGGCGTAGAGGGCGTAGTTGAGAATGGTGGCAAAATAGAGGGCGAGGATGAGGTTGAGCTTGGTTTGGCTGGCTTGGAAGCGGGGGAGGCACAGTTTCATGGGATGAGGCGGGAGTTGAAAAGGGCGGCATTTTAGCAGGGATTGATTAACAGAGAATTAGGGCAAACTTTCAGGCTGCCGCCAACCTGCGTACAATAGGCAACCTGAAAACGGGCAGAACTGGTTTTCAGGCTGCCTTTTAACCAACAAATAAACAAGGAACACCTTATGCGATTACTCCACACCATGCTGCGCGTGGGCGATTTAGACAAATCTTTGGCGTTTTACACCGAAGTATTGAACATGAAACTGTTGCGCCGCAAAGACTACCCCGATGGACGCTTCACGCTGGCGTTTGTGGGCTACGGCGAAGAGCGCGACACCACCGTGCTGGAACTCACCCACAACTGGGACACGCCGTCTTACGACCTCGGCGCGGGCTACGGACACATCGCCATAGAAGTGGACAACGCCGCCGCTGCTTGCGATGCCGTGCGCGCCAAAGGCGGCAAAGTCATCCGCGAAGCCGCGCCGATGAAACACGGCACCACCGTGATTGCGTTTGTGGAAGACCCCGACGGCTACAAAATTGAATTTATTGAAAAAGGCACGGGCGCGGATACCTACAAAGGCGCGTAAACCCGCGCCTAATCATCCGCCCAAGGCAGCCTGAAACAGGAAAAGCGCGTTTCAGGCTGCCTTTCCCTGCCAATTTGCTAAAATACCGCTTTTTTCCCAACCGTCAGCCATCATGCAAAATCCCCCTGCCCACGAACTCCACATGACCACCCTGATTACGCCTGCCATGGCCAATTTTAGCGGCAATCTGCACGGCGGCGAGCTGCTCAAAATGCTGGACCAAGTTGCCTACGCCTGCGCCAGCCGCTATTCGGGCAATATGTGCGTAACGCTGTCAGTGGACCAAGTGATGTTTAAAGAGCCGATTCATGTGGGTGAGCTGGTGAATTACTACGCCAGCGTGAACCTGGTGGGGCGCACTTCTATGGAAATCGGTATCCGCGTGGAAGCTGAAAACATCCAAACGCGCAACGTGCGCCACACCAACTCTTGCTATTTCACCATGGTGGCAATGAAAGACGGCAAGCCCGTTGCCGTGCCGCCGCTGGCATTGCACACCGAAGAACAAATCCGCCGCCATGCCGCTGCTGAGCAGCGCAAAAAAATACGGCTGCAAGCCAACCAATAGGCAGCCTGAAAACAATTATTCACGGTTTGCCTATTGCCTACGCCGTTTCAGGCTGCCTCAATCATCCCCATCCATCATCCCAAAATGTTATCCACACAACCATCCACAGCCACGCAACCCACCATCGCCGCTATCGCCACCGCAGCAGGACGCGGCGGCGTGGGCGTGATTCGCATTTCAGGCAGCCAGCTTTTGCCCATCGCCCAAGCCATCACAGGCGGCAAAACGCCCAAGCCGCGCACCGCGCTCTATACCGATTTTTTAGACGAACAGGGCAACGCCATCGACAACGGCATCCTGCTCTATTTCGCCGCCCCCGCCAGCTTCACCGGCGAAGACGTAATCGAACTGCAAGGGCACGGCGGGCAAATCGTTTTGCAAATGCTGCTCAACCGCTGCTTGCAACTGGGCGCGCGCATCGCCGAAGCAGGCGAGTTCACCAAACGCGCCTTTTTAAACAACAAGCTAGACCTTGCTCAAGCCGAAAGCGTTGCCGATTTAATCGACGCATCCAGCCAAGCCGCCGCCCGCATGGCGGTGCGCTCGCTCAAAGGCGCGTTTTCCAAGCAAATTCATCATTTGGTGGACGATTTAATCACGCTGCGGATGCTGGTTGAAGCCACGCTAGACTTTCCCGAAGAAGAAATAGATTTTCTTGAAGCCGCCGATGCCCAAGGCAAACTTGCCGCGCTGCAAAACGAACTATCCACAATTTTATCCACAGCCAGCCAAGGCGCGATTTTGCGCGAAGGCATGAATGTGGTGCTGGTGGGCGCGCCCAATGTGGGCAAGTCTAGTCTGCTCAACGCGCTGGCAGGCGACGACATCGCCATCGTTACCCACATTGCAGGCACCACGCGCGACACCGTGCGCGAACACATCACGCTAGATGGCGTGCCCATTCACATCACCGACACCGCAGGCTTGCGCGAGACAGACGATTTAGTAGAAAAAATCGGCATTGAACGCAGCGAAAAAGCGGTACAAAACGCCGATGTCGCGCTCATCTTGATAGACCCCGCCGAAGGCATCAATGCCGCCACCCAAGCGATATTAGACAAGCTGCCGCAAAGCCTCACCCGCATTGTTATCCACAATAAAGCCGACCTGCGCAACGAAACGCCCAGCCGTGTGGATAACCACATAGGCAGCCTGAAAACGAAAACGGATACACCCGCTACGCTCATCAAACTATCCGCCAAAACAGGCGCAGGCTTGGATTTGCTCAAACAAGCCTTGCTGGATGCCGTGGGCTGGCAAGGCGAAAGCGAGGGCTTGTTCCTTGCCCGTAGCCGCCACATCCACGCGCTAGAAGCCGCCCAACGCGAGCTAGACAACGCCGCCCTTTGCGGCAACCACCAGCTTGAACTACTTGCCGAACACCTGCGCCTTGCGCAAAACGCGTGCAGCGAAATCACCGGCGAATTTAGCGCCGACGATTTGCTGGGCGTGATATTCAGTCGGTTTTGCATTGGCAAATAGGCTGTATTTGTTTTCAGGCTACCTTAAAGCGTAGGCAGCCTGAAATGTAGTCAACCAAAAAATAACAATGGTACAAGTAGGGTGTGTAGCTTTGCCACGCACCGTTTAACTGTTTCCAAACGGTGCGTAAACCAGAGTTCACACATCCTACACGCCTCGTTGCCCCAAAAGGCAGCCTGAAAAAAACCATCAACGCCGTTATCCTTTCTCCAATTCCCCGAGACCCATCATGGCAAAAAAATCCCCACCCAAAACCTTTGAAGATGCAATCGCCCGTTTAGAAGCCATCACCCAATCCATGCAAAATACCGCCCAGCCGCTAGAAGAAGCCCTAGAAAACTACGCCGAGGGCGTGGAATTGGTGCGCTATTGCCAACAAAAACTCGCCGCCGTAGAGCAAAAAATTCAAGTATTAGACCACGGTGATTTAAAAGACTGGGAGCTAGCAGGTGAATGATTTTGTAACGTGGCAAAAAGCCGCGCAGGCGCACACCGAAGCCGTGTTGCAACAGATGCTGCCTGAAACCGCCCTTGCGCCGCAAGGCTTGCACGAAGCGATGCGCTATGCCGCATTGGATGGCGGCAAACGGCTGCGCCCGATGCTGGTGTTAGCCGCCGCCGAGCTGGGCAACCGTGTTCAGGCTGCCTGCGAAGCCGCGCTGGCGGCGGTGGAATGCATCCACGTTTACTCGCTGGTGCACGACGATATGCCCGAAATGGACAATGACACGCTGCGGCGCGGCAAGCCGACTTGCCATGTGGCATACGGCGCAGCCACCGCATTGCTGGTGGGCGATGCCTTGCAAACGCTGGCGTTTGACCTGCTGTCGCGCCCAACCGATTTACCCGCCGCGCGGCAGTTGCGGATGCTTAACGTGTTGGCACGCGCATCAGGCAGCGCAGGCATGGCAGGCGGGCAAGCGATTGATTTGGCCAACGTGGGGCGCGATTTGCCGCAAGATGCGTTGGAACAAATGCACAGTCTAAAAACAGGCGCGCTGATTCGCGCCGCGGTGCAACTGGGCGCACTAAGCTGCCCCGATGTCAGCGAAACCGCACTTGCCGCGCTGGATGAATACGCCCGCAAGCTGGGCTTGGCGTTTCAAGTGATTGACGACGTGTTGGACTGCGCCGCCGACACCGCCACGCTGGGCAAAACCGCAGGCAAAGATGCCGATGCCGACAAGCCCACCTATGTGAAACTGCTCGGCTTGGATGCAGCGCGCGATTATGCGGCGCAATTGGTAAATGAAGCGGTGGCAGCGCTGGCACCGTTTGGCGCGCGGGCAATGCGTTTGCGCGAGTTGGCAGAGTTCACCATTGGGCGCACATTCTAATTGCTGTACCCCAAACACAATAAAGGCAGCCTGAAAACAGAGAATTTCGTTTTCAGGCTGCCTTATCGTTTGGGCTTTATGTTGATTGTTTTGGTGATTGCTCGGCTTGCTCCGCCAACTTCATGCGCTTATTGCGTCGCCGAATCAGCACCACCCATAGCGAAAACGCAGTGGGCAGCACTGTCCAAAACAGCAAATAAATCAGCACGCGTGCAATGCCCTGCGGATATTGGGCAACGGAAAACATCAGCGTTACAAAAATATAGCCGATTAAAACGATGTGCCACATGATTACCGCCCATGCGTAAGCCGCAAAACCGCGCCATTTTGCTTGTTAATCACAATCAAGAATACGCCGCCCAGCCTGTTAGGTTTCAGGCTGCCTGAAACTTCCCATGCGCTTTGCGTTTCGTGCACTTGATAAGGCTTTTGCTGGATGGCGTGGTCTTTGCCATACACGTTGGTGATATGGGCTTCGGCGATCGCTTCGGCATGGGCGCGGGTTTGGACTAGGATGTAGCCGTCTTGGTTCAGGATATTGTGTTCGGGAGCGGCATGGGCTGGCGTAGTCATAAATAAGGTTGTTAGGACGGGAAAGATTAGGGATTTGGGCGGCATGATGTTCCTTTGCATAACGCTTCTGGTTTTGAGCAAGCTCGTAAACGCATTTTCAGGCTGCCTATTGTTTGCGCGATAGGCAGCCTGAAAGCTATTCGCCATTGCGTTCGGCTAACTGCGCTTCCAGCGCTTTGATGCGTTTGTGCATTTCGTTAAGGTGGTTCAGATGCACGGCATTGCGCGTCCATTCGCGGAAAGTTTGCATCGGGTAGATGCTGGCGTAGTGCGTGCCGCTTTCTTTGATGCTGTGGGTAACGGATGTGCCGCCGCCGATGGTGGTTTTGTCGGCGATTTCAATATGCCCCACCGTGCCCACGCCGCCGCCGAGTATGCAGTAGTCGCCAATTTTTACGCTGCCTGAAATGCCTGTGCACGAGGCGATGACGGTGTGCGCGCCAATTTGGCAGTTGTGGGCGATTTGAATCAGGTTGTCAATTTTGGTGCCGCGCCCCACGGTGGTGTCGCTCATTGCGCCACGGTCTATGGTGGTGTTTGCGCCGATTTCCACATCGTCGCCCAGCGTAACCGCTCCTGTTTGCGGGATTTTAAGCCAATGGTCGCCTGCAAACGCCAGCCCAAAGCCGTCTGCGCCGATGATGCTGCCTGAATGGATTTCCACGCGGTCGCCGAGCGTGCAGCCGTGGTAAATGGTTACGTTGGGATGGAGCACGACTTGGTTGCCGAGCGTGCAATCGTGTTCTATCACGCTGTTGGGCAGGATGCGGCATTGTTCGCCCAACACCGTGTGTGCGCCGATGTACACATTTGCGCCGATTTCGCAGCTGGCGGGCACGCGGGCGGTGGGGTCTATCACGGCGGTGGGGTGGATGCCCGCTTGGGCAACGGGCGCGGGATGGAATAGCCGTGCCACTTGGGCAAAGTAGAGATAGGGGTCGGCGGCAACAATCAAATTGCGATTGGGAAACAGCGCGGCGGCTTTTTGCGCCACAATAATAGCGCCTGCTTGGCTGTGTTCTACTTCGCTTTTGTATTTGGGGTTGGCGAGAAAGGTGATTTCATGCGCTTGGGCGCGAGCGGCGGGGGCAACGGCGGTGATGGCGATGTCGTTGCCGATAAGTTCGCCGCCCAGTTGGGCGGTAAGCTGGGATAGGGTGAATGGGGTCATGCGGGAACTCCTTGGGTTGAGTTGGGTTTCAGGCTGCCTTGTGCGTTTGATAGGCAGCCTGAAAATAGGCTAACAAAAAAGACAACGCATAATCACGCCAAAGGCAGCCTGAAATTCGTTTCACCGTTTTCAGGCTGCCTTTTGGGTTGTATTACTTCATTTCATCCAACAGTTTGATTACGCGGTCGGTGATGTCGTATTGCTGGGTAACAAACACCGCTTCTTGCACAATCAAATCGTATTTTTCTTTTTCGGCGATGTTGCGGATAACCGTGTTGGCGTTGTTTTGCAGCGCGGCAAATTCTTCATTGCGGCGCAGGTTGTATTCTTCAGCAAGGCGGGCGGAGGCGATGCGGTATTGCTTGCCTGTTTCCAGCAATTTGGCTTCGGTTTGTTTACGCGCCGCGTTGCTCAGTTTGCCGCGCGTGAGCTTTTGTTTAAGTTGAATGCCTTGCTGTTGCAGTGCGTTGAGTTTTTGCTGCTGCGCGCCAAATTCTTGTTGCAAAGTGGCTTCAATGCGTTGCGCGGCTTGGGTTTCAGTGTAAACGCGCTCGGGGTTTACATAGCCAAACTTTTGCACGCGCTCGGCATGGGCGGGCAGCGCAATAAGGCAGCCTGAAAACACAGCAGCGGCGCAAAGATTTCGGATGGTTAGGGGTTTCATGTTGATGTCCTATTGGGTTTGTTTGTGATACGCGGCGAGGATGCGCGTAGGGATGAGTTTATCATTGCAGGCGGATAAAGCAACTACGCTAATCAATTTTCAGGCTGCCTCTATATGCTGCTTAAATCAATAAAAGCCCGTTGGCAGTTATAAGCAACTGCCAACAGGCTTTTAGGTTTTAGAACACGGTGCCTAGTTGGAATTGGAAGCGTTGCACTTGGTCGCCTTCTTTTTTGTTGAGCGGCAAGGCATAGCTCAGTTTAATCGGGCCCACGGGGGAAATCCATGTTAAAGCCAAGCCTGTCGAATAGCGCAATTCTTCTTTAAAGCTGGATTTGTGGTCGCTGGTGTAGAAGCCGTTGCTGCCATAAGGATTGCTGCGGCTGTATGCGAATCGGTTGTAGTTTTTGCCGTCCCACACGCTGCCGGCATCGGCAAACAAGCTCATGCGAATGCTTTTGCTGTCTTTTAAGCCGGGGAAAGGGAACAGCAATTCGGCATTGGCGTTCACGGCAAATTTACCGCCGTATGCCTCGGTGTCCAGCGAGCCATCGTAAGGGTCTACGTCATACACTTTCGGGCCGAGTGTGCCTGTTTCGTAGCCGCGCACCGAGCCTAAACCACCGCCCGATTGGGTGTACATAAACGGCACATCTTTGGTTTTGCCATAGCTGCCGCTGTATCCAATTTGCCCATTCAGCATCAGGGTAAACGAGCGAGAGATGGGGAAGTACCAAGTTTGTTGGTGTCCCAATTGATAATATTGCAAGCCGCTTCCGGGCAAGCCAATTTCGCCCGTTACATTGGCGTTGTAGCCGCGAGTGGGCCAATAGCCATCATCGGTGGTGTTGCGATACCAGCTCAACAAGCCTTTGTAAATCCAGTTGTTGCGCTTGTTTTCATCCACAAAGCGTTGATAACGATAAGGCGGGTTGTGCAGCAGGGTAACGCCCATGTGTTCCACGCCCAAGCCAAAGTTTACGCGGTCGTATTCGGTGATGGGCACGCCCATGGTGGCGGTGCCGCCGTAGCGCGTCATGCGGTAATTGCGGCGCGTGCTGGCGCTGGTGGATTTGGATGGGTCGTAGCGCGAGCCAAACAGGCTGTAAGTCATGCTGACGCCATCGGGGGTAAAATAAGGGTCGGTAAACGATAGGTTGGCCGATTGGGTTACTTTACTGCGCGACACGTTCAGCGAAGCCGATTTGCCCGTGCCAAACAAGTTATCTTGCGATACGCCCGCCGCCAAAATCAAACCGTCGTCTTGCGACCAGCCTGCCGACGCATTCAGGCTGCCTGTGGCGCGTTCTTTCACGGCAACGGAAACATCCATTTGCTGTTCGTCTTCGGGCACAGGCGCGGTGGTTACTTGCACGTCTTCAAAATAGCCTAGCTGGCGCAAGCGTTCTGCTGAGCGGTTGAGCTTGCTTTGGTCGTAGGTTGCGCCTTCCATTTGGCGCATTTCGCGGCGGATGACTTCATCGCGGGTTTTGTTGTTGCCGCTGATTTCAATTTGGCGCACCGCCACGCGGTTGCCAGGGTTAAGCTGCACGGTTAAATCCACATAATGCTTGCCGTTTTCCTCGCGACGGCGCGCTTCGGTGGTTACTTCGGCGCGGGCATAGCCTGCGGATTGCAAATCCAGTTTGATTTTGGCTAGCGCTTCTTGCAGCGTGTCCATGTTGCTCAAACTTCCCGCTTTGATTTTTTTCAGGTGTTTTTGCAATTGGGCAATCGGCACTTCTTTGTTGTCGCCTTCAATTTGGGTGTCGCCCCAATAATAGCGTTCGCCCTCGTGCACGCGGATGGTTACGCTTTCGCGCGTGCGGTCTTCGTTGAGCTGGCGTTGCACGTCTTCAAAGTCCACTTTGAAATCAAAATAGCCTTTGCGGTGGTAGAACGATTCTAGGCGGGCTTTGTCTTTGCTGAATTTTTCCCATGAGAACACGTTGGATTTGGTTACCCACGAAACCCATGTGCCGTCGGTTAAGCCGATTACGCGGCTCAGGCGGTAATCGGAAAAGTGTTCGTTGCCTTCAAAATCCAGTTTTTTCACGCGCGTGGTTTCGCCTTCTTCGATGTTGATGGTTACGGCAACGCGGTTTTGCGACAATTCTTGCACTTCGGGCGTGATTTTCACGTTGTTTTTGCCTTGCTCTTTATACGCGGCATCCAAGGCGCGCAGGGCGCGAATCAGCGCTTCTTGGCTGAAAAAATCGCCTTTGGCTAAGCCTGCGCTGGCAATGGCTTGGGCGGTGCTGCTGTCGGTGGTGCGTTCAAAATCGGCTTGTTTTTGGTCGTATGATTTTTCGGTGTCTTGTTTGCTGTTCACCAAATCTTCATCACTGCCTGCGTTGCTGGCGCGCACGGTAGACATTTGTTTCACAATGGCATCGGTGGGCAAAACTTTGGCGCCTTTCACTGTTAATTCGCTCACAATCGGGCGCTCTTTCACGGTGATAATCAGCATATTGCCGTTTTGTTCCAGCAGGGCGTTTTCATAGAAACCGCTGGCGTGCAGGCGGCGGATGATGTCTTCGCCAACGGCATCGGTGTAGGTGTCGCCTTCTTTTACGGGCAACAGCGAGCGCACGGTGGCTTCGGAGGTGTGTTGCTCGCCTTCAATGCGGAAGTTTTTGATGGTGAAATCGGCTGCCCATGCGGGTGCGGCAATACCAAGGGCGATGAGCGTTGCGGTGAGTTTTTTGAGTTTCATAAATTGTCCAAAAATTATCCAAAAGAGGCGATTAGTCGGGTGATGTCGTTGAAAAAGGCGAGAATCATCATGGCGAGCATGGCGGAAATGCCAAAGCGTAAGCCCCATTCTTGGGCGCGTTTGCTAATGGGTCGCCCTATTAAAAGCTCAATAGTATAGTAAACAAAATGCCCGCCGTCTAACACGGGAATCGGCAGCAGGTTCATCACGCCTAGGCTGATGCTCACCAGCGCAAGAAATTCTACATAAGGCTGCCAGCCGATTTGGGCGGTTTTGCCTGCCACTTCGGCGATGGTAATTGGCCCTGAAATGTGGGCTAGCGAAGCGTTGCCTGTGAGCAATTTGCCAAAGAACGAGAGCGTCATGCTGGAATAATTAACGGTTTTGTTCCAGCCTAGCTGCATGGCTTCGGCAAAGCTGGGGGTGTAGTGATAGCGGACTTTGTTGTCCCATGCGGCATCGCTTTGCGGCAGCACGCCAATTTTGCCTTCGGCGGTGGGGGTGATGGTGGTGTTGTATGTTTTGCCTTGGCGGATGTATTGGAGTTTCAGGCTGCGGCTGGGGTTTTCGCGGATGATTTTGCTCCACGCTTCCCATGTGGGCAGGGTTTTGCCGTCAATGGCGATGATTTGGTCGTCTTTTTGCAAGCCTGCGCGTTGCGCGGGGGTGTTGGGGCGCACTTCGCCGATGCTGTTGCCCACTTTAACGGGCGAAATGCCCAGCCCGATTTTGCGCTTGGCTACGTCGTTGGCTTGTTGCGTGCCTGCTGCGCTCACAATGCGGGTTTCAGGCTGCCCTTGCGCGTTTTCTACTTGCACGTTGATTTTGCCTGTTTCTAAATCCAGCACGATTTCGGTGTAGGCATCGGAAAAATTGTTTACAGGCTTGCCGTTTACGCTGATGATTTTGTCGCCCTGTTGAAAGCCTGCTTGGGCGGCAATGCTGGCGGGCTCTACCGTGCCCACATAGGGGCGAACTTGGGTGATGCCGCCGATGCCAAAGCTCGCCCAATACAGCAACACGGCTAAAATCAGGTTGGTGAACGGCCCTGCCAACACCACGGCGATGCGTTTGAGCGGATGTTGTTTGTCAAAGGCAACGGGCAAATCTTCGGCGGCGACTTCGCCTTCGCGCGTGTCCACCATTTTCACATAGCCGCCAACGGGAAACGGCGCGAGACACCATTCAATATTGCGCCAGCGTTTGGTGTAAAACGGCTTGCCCATGCCTACGGAAAAACGCAACACTTTGATGCCGCACAACCGCGCCACGACAAGATGCCCGAGTTCGTGCAGGCTAACGAGTAAAACGATGGCGACAATAAATGCGGCGAGCATTTGCAAGACGGTAAAAACGGTGGACAAAGCAACTCTCCATGTTGGGCAGATTTAAAAATGGGGCAAGGATAGCAGTTTTTGTTTATTTGATAAAGAGTTAGATGGGAGCGTTAGACGGATTGAGGCAGCCTGAAAAGCTGTTTAAGGCATGGTTTAGGCAGCCGTTGTGCCGTTTCAGGCTGCCTAATTCTCTGCTAATTATCCTTTGCTACAATCATTCAAAATAAAAGGACATCCCATGCGTATTTTGTTAGTTGAAGACGACACCATGATTGCCCAAGCCCTTACAGGCAGCCTGAAAGACGATGGCTACGCGGTGGATTGGGTAAACAACGGCAACACCGCCGAAACCACCCTAGCCAGCCAAAACTACGACATCATCCTGCTGGATTTGGGGCTACCAGGGCAAGACGGCATTCAAGTGTTGCAACACGCCCGCGCCGCGCACAATACCACACCCATCCTCATTCTTACCGCTCGCGACGACATCCAAAGCCGCCTTGCTGGGCTAGACGGCGGCGCAGACGATTACATCATCAAGCCCTTTATCATGGCAGAACTCAAAGCCCGCATCCGCGCCATTCTGCGCCGCCACGCAGGGCAAGCCAGCCCGCTGTTGAGTAACGGCAGCATCCAATTAAATCCGCAAACCTACCAAGCCACGCTAGCAGGGCAGCCTGAAAACATCCCATTGAGCCAAAAAGAATTTGCCGTGTTGCAAGCCCTAATCAACCGCTCAGGCATCATCCAATCGCGCAGCGAGTTGGAAGACAAAATCTACGGCTGGGGCGAAGAAGTGGAAAGCAACGCCATCGATTTCCTGATTCACAGCCTGCGCAAAAAAATTGGCAAAGAACACATCAAAAACATACGCGGTAGTGTCCTAAAAAGTATGCTGCCTATTTTTTAATCATCACACATAACTATTATTTACATA
>CAUVGV010000041.1:0-13085 GCA_963551505.1 uncultured Kingella sp. | reverse complement strand
GACTTTGTGTTGCCATGCTTGGGCGTGCTCACCGATAATCTTTGCAGGCAGTTCAAATTTCACTTGATGCTGCAAACCGTTTTCTTCTTGCATACTTTCGTGTTGTAGCACCACATCCAACACAGGCACACCTGCGGGCGTGTAGCGCAAAACATCCACTTTATGCAGTTTGGCGGTAAGCTGAAATTGATTGTTCAATTAGGCTTCAGCAGTTTCTTCGCTAGCAGCTTCGCCGTTAAGCAAATTTTTAGATTTTTCGCCTTGCATCATCACAGATGGCTCGGTTACGGCTGCTTTCTTTTGGATGGTGAGATGACGCAATACCGCATCGTTAAAACGGAAACCTGTTTCCAATTCTTCGATGGTTGCGGGGGTGGCTTCAATGTTCATCAACACATAGTGTGCTTTGTGCAACTTGTTGATTTGGTAAGCCAATTGGCGGCGACCCCAGTCTTCCAAGCGGTGGATTTTGCCACCTGCTTCGGTAATCATGGATTTATAGCGTTCAACCATAGCAGGCACTTGCTCGCTTTGGTCTGGATGAACGATAAACACGATTTCGTAATGACGCATGTTATCTCCTTACGGTTGGTTAAAAAACAGCCGCTCGCCATGCGATTGCGAGCAGCAAGGTTGCAAAACGGCGGATTATAATAATGTTTGCCATGCGAGCGCAAGTTTTTCTGATTTTCGCGTATAATCGCGCTTTATTTCGTGAACCATAACCAACGAGAAGTCAATGGAAAAGCAACCTGTTTTAAGTAAACAAGAAATTTTGGCACTGCGGGCGCGGGCGCATCATTTAAGCCCTGTGGTGATGGTGGGGCAGCATGGTTTAACCGAGGCGGTTATCCGCGAAACGGAAACGGCATTGCGGGCGCATGAATTGATTAAGGTACGCGTGTTGGGCGATGAGCGCGATGAACGTTTGCTGATTAGCGAGGAATTGTGCGCGGCAACGGGAGCGCAGTTGGTGCAGCATATTGGCAAGCTGTTGGTGTTGTATCGTGAACGCTCGGATGATGAGTAAACGCATTGCAGAGGCAGCCTGAAAACAATGAGGCAGCCTGAAAACCAAAAACAGCTCAAATCGTTTGAATTGAGCTGTTTTTATATAGGTTAGATGGCGTTACATAGACCCATCGTTTTTCAGCAAGGAAAACAACGGCACGCCTTTTTCGCAGATTTTTTTGCCGCCATCCAAATCGGTAAATTCTAAAATGGCGCAGGCTTCTACCACTTCGCCGCCTAGCCTGCGAATCAGCTCCACGCCTGCCAGCATGGTGCCGCCTGTGGCAACTAAATCGTCAATCAACAACACACGACTGCCTTCGCGGATGGCATCTTTGTGGATTTCTACGGTGGCTTCGCCGTATTCCAGCGCGTAGGTTTGCGAAATGGTGTCAAACGGCAGCTTGCCTTTTTTGCGAATGGGCACAAAGCCCACGTTTAGCTGATACGCCAACGCCGCGCCGATAATGAATCCACGCGCTTCCAAGCCTGCCACCACGTCTATTTTTTGCCCCATATAGTGATAGGTAAACAAATCCACCAGCAAGCGGAAATATTCGGGGCTTTGCAATACGGTGGTGATGTCGTGAAACAAAATGCCATCTTTGGGGAAATTGGGGATTTTGCGGATTTGTGCGGCGAGATTGTCCACGCCCATCACATCAGGGTGAAAACGCATTTTTTGTTGATTTCCATGAGTAAAAATCGCATTATAATCACATTTTACATTTCAGGCAGCCTGAAAATAATAGGCAGCCTGCGTAGCGAAGCGGAGTTGCGAAGCTAAAACAACCAATCACCCAACCACAACCAAACCCAACAAGGAACACCCCATGTGCCAACTACTCGGCATGAATTGCAACACCCCCACCGACATCGGCTTCTCATTCACCGGTTTTTCCAAACGCGGCGGGCTCACCGACCACCACACCGATGGCTTTGGCATCGGCTTTTTTGAAGGGCGCGGCTTGCGCCTGTTTTTAGACGACAAACCCAGCGCGCAATCACCCGTTGCCGAGCTGGTTCGCAATTACCACATCAAATCAGAAAACGTCATCGCCCACATCCGCAAAGCCTCGCAAGGCATCAACTCGCTGGAAAACACCCACCCCTTTCAGCGCGAAATGTGGGGCGGCTATTGGCTGTTTGCCCACAACGGGCAACTGCGCCCCAGCTTCGCCCCCGATTTCAACGGCAAAGCCTATCGCCCCGTAGGCTGCACCGATTCCGAGCAAGCCTTCTGCTACCTGCTCAACCGTCTGCGCGCCCAGTTCCCCGACCGCCCCTGCCCCAACACGCTGTTTGACGCGCTTGCCGAGCTATGCGCCGAAATCCGCCAGCATGGCATGTTCAACTTCATCCTATCGGACGGGCGCGTGATGTATGCCCACGCCAGCACTTTGCTGTATTACATCACCCGCCAGCCGCCCTTTGGGCAAGCCCATCTGATTGATGAAGACATGGCGATAGACTTCGCCCAAGTAACCACGCCCAACGACCGCGTAACCGTCATCACCACCCTGCCCCTCACCGACAACGAAACCTGGCAACAATTCGCCTGCGACGAGCTGATTATGTTTGACCACGGCAAACTCGTGCGCCAGCATCATCCCGAAAACCCTGTTTATTTAAGCAAAGAAGAAGGCTTGGCGATTGCCCGCGCAGCGGGGGTAAGCGTTTAATGTTTGGATAAGCGTTTTCAGGCTGCCTCAATCATGTAGGCAGCCTGAAAACCAAAATGGAGCGGCGACGGTTCATCGCCAAATATTGTGTTCAACAGGGCTGTGTACTGATTGGAACAATGTCGGCGAGTCGCCGACGCTCCATTATGTAGCTTTGCCAACGGTTTCAGCCCAAACCATAGGCACACCACCCCAAACACAGTAAAATAGCCCCCTTTTTGAGGCAGCCTGAAACCATTTCAAGCCCGCCATCCCACCCACCTACAACAATACAAACGGAATAATCACATGAAAGGCATCATCTTAGCAGGCGGCAGCGGCACGCGCCTTTACCCCATCACCCGCGGCGTATCCAAGCAACTGCTGCCCATCTACGACAAGCCCATGATTTACTACCCCCTATCGGTGCTGATGCTAGCGGGCATCCGCGAAGTTCTGGTGATTACCACGCCCGAAGACAACGCCGCCTTTCGCCGTTTGCTCGGCGACGGCAGCAGCTTCGGCATCCACATCAGCTACGCCGTGCAACCCAGCCCCGATGGGCTCGCCCAAGCTTTTATCATCGGCGAAGAATTTATTGGCGATGACAACGTTTGCCTTGTGTTGGGCGACAACATTTTCTACGGGCAACATTTCAGCCAAACGCTCAAAGCCGCCGTAGCGCAAAAGCACGGCGCAACCGTGTTCGCCTACCAAGTCAAAGACCCCGAACGCTTTGGTGTGGTGGAATTTGACGGCAACCAAAAAGCCCTGTCCATTGAAGAGAAACCGCAAAAACCCAAATCCGACTGGGCGGTAACCGGCTTATATTTTTACGACAACCGCGTGGTAGAACTCGCCAAGCAAGTGAAACCCTCCGCCCGCGGCGAGCTGGAAATCACCACGCTCAACGAAATGTATCTGCAAGACGGCAGCCTGAACGTGCAACTGTTGGGGCGCGGCTTCGCATGGCTAGATACGGGCACGCATGAAAGCCTGCACGATGCCGCCGCCTTTGTGCGCACCATCCAAAACGTGCAAAATCTGCAAGTTGCCTGCCTTGAAGAAATCGCGTGGCGCAACGGCTGGCTCACTTCCGAGCGGCTGCGCGAACTCGCCGAGCCAATGAAGAAAAACGAATACGGGCAACACCTGCTGCGCCTGCTTGCCAAAGAACAACAGTAAACAGTAGGCAGCCTGAAACCCATTTGGCACAGCTAAAATAGGCAGCCTGAAACGATATTGCACGTTTCAGGCTGCCTCAACCATCCGCCCTGCCCCGAAAGATGCCATGACCCACCCCTTCCGCCGCTCCCGCTTCTTCCGCAACACCCTGCCCGAAGCCAATATCTCCGAACTGGGCAACATCCGCTCGCTGCACCTTGGCACGCCCACCATCCAAAGCTCCATGAACATCCAGCATCCCAGCGAATTGGTACTGTCATACAGCCGCGCCATGATGAGCTGGATGCTGTTTGCCGACGACGTGCCGCAAACCATTTTGCAAATCGGCTTGGGCGGCGGCTCGTTTGCCCGCTATCTTGCCGAACACCTACCCGAAGCCAAGCAAATCTGCATTGAAATCAACCCCCAAGTTATCCAAATCGCCCGCGTCTCGTTTTGCCTGCCGCTTGAAAACGAGCAATTTCAAATCATAGAAGCCGACGGCGCAGAATACGTCCAAATCCTCAATCGCAGCACCGACCTGATACTGGTGGACGGCTTTGACGGCGTGCAAATTATTGATGAACTGGTGGGCGAACCCTTTTTTCACGACTGCCAACAAGCCCTCACCGAGCACGGCATTTTTGCGACCAACTGGTGGAGCGGCGACAAACGCTATTCGCTGTTTATCCAACGCCTGCGCACCATTTTCCACAACCGCGTGTTAGAAATCCCCGCCGAAACGCATGGCAACATCGCCGTGCTCGCCTTTAACAGCAAGCCTGAGCTAAACCTAGACAAATTGAAAAAACGCGCCCACAGCCTCGCCGACCGCTTCGGGCTAGACTTCCCGCGTATGCTTGCCGATGCCAAAGCCCGCAACGCACACAATGGCAAAGCGTTTCAGTTTTAAGCTAACTCGCCCACCATGTCGCAAACCATCCAACTCCGCCCCAATCTCTTTTTGCTGCCCATTGCCAGCCAAGCTGATAGCCGCGCCGTCAAACAGCTATTGGAACAAGCCCACACCATAGAACGCCTAAGCTATCTGCCCGCCCCCAATGCCGACATCTGGCAGTTTCACTTTCAAAATGCCGATCTGATTGTCTGTAACGATAGCGCGGAAGGTTTAGACATCCGCTTCACCCAGCCGTAAGACCAAACCGCTGCGAAACAACTGACGCAAACCTTGTTTACCCAACGGCATAAGGCAGCCTGAAAACTAAAAATGGAACGGTGGCGGCTCGCCGCCAAATGGCTGATTAAACAGGGTATGGCTGATTTACCAAGATGTCGGCGATCCGCCAACGCTCCATCGGTTGTAGGTTTGGCAACGATTTCAGGCTGCCTCAACTCACCAAAGGCAGCCTGAAAACCAGTTCCCGCGAAACCAAAACCCATCCCATCCACACACCTCAATCCAAAGGAAACCCCATGATTACCCTCAACACCCTCCGCGCCATGAAAGCCAACGGCGACAAAATCACCATGCTCACTTGCTACGAAGCCAGCTTCGCCGCCCTGATGAACCGCGCAGGCATTGACATCCTGCTGGTTGGCGACTCGCTGGGCATGACCGTGCAAGGGCAAAGCAGCACCCTGCCCGTAACGCTAGAACACATGGTTTACCACACCCAAAACGTTGCCCGCAGCAACAGCCACAGCCTTATCCTTGCCGACCTGCCCTTTGGCAGCTACCAGCAAAGCAAAGAGCAAGCCTTCGCCGCCGCCGCCGCGCTGATGGCAGCAGGCGCGCACATGGTCAAGCTGGAAGGTGGCGCGGTATTCGCCGAAACCACCGAATTTTTGCAAGCACGCGGCATCCCCGTCTGCGCCCACATCGGGCTTACGCCGCAGTATGTCAACGTGTTTGGCGGCTACAAAGTGCAAGGGCGTGGCGATGCCGCTGCCGCCGTGTTGGCGGATGCCCAAGCGCACGACGCAGCAGGCGCAAGCATGATACTGATGGAATGCGTGCCCGCCGCGCTGGGCAAAACCATCACCCAAAGCGTTTCTTGCCCCACCATCGGCATCGGCGCAGGCAAAGGCACCGATGGGCAAGTGCTGGTGATGCACGATATGCTCGGCGTGTACCACGGCAAAACCGCCAAATTCGTCAAAAACTTTATGGACGGGCAAACCAGCATCCAAGCCGCGGTTGAAGCCTATGTGCGCGAAGTTAAAGCGGGTACATTCCCCAGCGCGGAACACACCTTTGAATAGTTTTCAGGCTGCCTATGCTCAACAGCCAAAGGCAGCCTGAAATCCAGTTTAGCCAAGCTCAAACGAGCGCGGCGCATTTCTGCCAAACCACACCCATTAAGCGCAAACACCGCCACGCGCCTTGTTGCCACCACATCCATTTTCAGGCTGCCTTTCTCCGCAGCCAAAGGCAGCCTTGCCCCTTTGTCCAAATCTTTGATTTGGGTATAAAGGGGTATGCGTAGCTGAAACCCAGCTTCGCCAAACCAAAACCAGCAGCGCCGTTCAACGCCGCATACTTGTTTTGCTTACACCAACCCCGTTTCAGGCTGCCCTACCCATCCGAAAGACTCCCATGCAAGCCACCGTTTACCTAGAAAACCAAGAATACATCGCCCTATGCGACCTACTCAAACTGGCAGGGCTCGCCGAAAGCGGCGGACACGCCAAAGCTCTGATTGCCGCAGGCGAAGTGCAGCGCAACGGCGCAACCGAAACCCGCAAAACCGCCAAAATCCGCGCAGGTGAAATCATCACCCTGCACGGCAACGAGCTGGAAATCCAAGCAGGCAACGACCCCGATGCAGCCTGAAAGCCGCAGGCTTCAACGTAGTTAAAACGAGTGCAACGCGTTGCCGCCAAGCCCAAACCCATTCCACGCCATGACCGCCGTAACTGAAATCCGCCAAAAATGGACTTTTCCCAAAGCAACACCGCCCCACGCGTTCTCTATTGGGACGACGGCATCCTACAATGGCGCACCATCGCCCGCAGCCTAGACGACTTTTTCAAACTATTCACTCCCGATTAACCCCAAAGGCAGCCTGAAAGCGAATTTCCGCGAAACTAACCCCCACGCACAGCCCAAGGCAGCCTGAAAGCCACCCCAACCATCATGACCATCCTATCCCTAGAAAACGCCAGCTTCGCAGTCGGACACGTCCCCCTGCTAGACCACACCTCCTTCCAACTCGCGCAAGGCGAAAAAATCGGCTTAATCGGGCGCAACGGCGCAGGCAAATCCACCCTGCTCAAAATCCTTGCAGGCGTGCAAAAGCTCGACGACGGGCAACTCATCATCCAAAGCAGCCTGAAAATCGTCTATGTGCCGCAAGAAAGCCAATTCGCGCCCGACGCAAGCGTGTTTGACATCGTATCCGAAGGTTTGGGCGAACTGCGCGACATCCTGCGCCGCTACCACCAAATCAGCCACGAATTGGAGCGCAGTCAAAACGATAGCCTAATCAAAGAACTGAACCATCTGCAAAACCAAATTGAAGCGCAAAACGGCTGGCAATTTGATGCCGCCATCCGCCAAACTATTAGCGAGCTGGGGCTGCCTGAAAACGAGCGCATCGGCAACCTATCAGGCGGGCAAAAAAAGCGCGTCGCCCTCGCCCAGGCATGGGTGCAAAAGCCCGACGTGCTGCTGCTGGACGAACCCACCAACCACCTAGACATCGACGCGATTATCTGGCTGGAAAACCTGCTGCGCGGCTTTTCAGGCAGCCTCATCGTCATCACCCACGACCGCCGTTTTCTGGACAACATCGCCAGCCGCATCGTAGAACTAGACCGCGGCACGCTGCGCTCCTATGACGGCAGCTTCGCCAAATACAGCGAGAAAAAAGCGCAAGAACTCGCCGTAGAAGCCGAACACAACCGCCTGTTTGACAAATTTCACGCGCAAGAAGAAGCATGGATACGCAAAGGCATAGAAGCCCGCCGCACCCGCAACGAAGGACGCGTTAAACGCTTGGAAGAATTGAGAAAACAACGCGCCGCGCGTCGCGAGCGGCAAGGGCAAGTGTCGTTCCAGCTCAACGCAGGCGAAAAAAGCGGCAAAATCGTCGCTGAGCTGGAACACGCCTCGTTCCAATACGACAACAAACTGATTATGAACGACTTTTCCGCCATCATCCAACGCGGCGACAAAATCGGCTTAATCGGCGCAAACGGCATCGGCAAAACCACCTTTCTCAAACTCATTCTCGGCGAATTGCAGCCCACGCGCGGCAAAATCCGCATCGGCAGCAAGCAGGAAGTCGCCTATTTTGACCAATTTCGCAGCGCATTAAACGAGCAAGACACCGTGTTCTACACCATCGGGCAAGGCAACGATTTTGTGGAAATCGGCGGCAAAAAACGCCATGTGATGAGCTACTTGGAAGACTTTTTATTCCACCCCGCTCGCGCCCAATCGCCCGTGTCCTCGCTTTCGGGCGGCGAGCGCAACCGCTTGCTGCTTGCCAAGCTGTTCACCCGCCCCGCCAATATTTTGGTGCTAGATGAGCCCACCAACGATTTGGACATCGACACGCAAGAATTGCTGGAAGACCTACTGCGCGACTACGCGGGCACGGTGTTCCTTGTGAGCCACGACCGTATGTTTTTGGACAACGTCATCACGCAAAGCATTGTGTTTGAAGGCAACGGCAGCCTGAAAGAATACATCGGCGGCTACCAAGATTATGTGGACGCCAAAGCCCGCGAAAGCAAAATTCAGGCTGCCGCAGTCGTCGCCACGCCAGATAGGCAGCCTGAAAAAGAAAAACCCAAAGCCAACCGCACGGTTAAGCTGTCGTACAAAGAACAGCGCGAATTGGACGCGCTGCCCGATGAAATCGCCGCGCTGGAAGCCGAACAAGCCGAAATCAACACCGCGCTTTCCCAGCCCGACATTTTCAAGGACTACGAAAAAGCAGGCGCATTGCAGGCGCGCGCGGATGAAATCGAGCTGGCGTTGTTGGAAAAATTAGAACGCTGGGAAATGCTGGAAGCCAAGCAAAGCGGAGAAGCATAACAAGCAAACCAAAGGCAGCCTGAAAATCGTTTTTCCGTTTTCAGGCTGCCTTATTGTTTTCAGGCTGCCTTATGGCTACGCCATTCAGCCGTACAGTTTCTCTCGCACCTTAACCAGCGCATCAATCGCCGCTGCGCGGTTCACCGTTTCAGGCAGCCTGAAAGCGTTTTGCGCGAACAAATCGTCAATCTCCGCCATCAGCGTTTCCGCCCGCGCCAGCAGTTCTTCGTAGCCGAACGCGCCGCGTTTGATGGCGAGTAGCGCGTCGCGGTTGGGGCGGCGCACGCGGATTTCGCCGTGTAGCGCGATGTCGCGGGCGGTTTCAAGCAGGCGGAAGGTGTGCATCATGTTTTTGGCATCGTAGCCTTGCCCGTGCGCGGCGGTGCTTTGGTAACGTGCTTCGTTGCGCTCGGCAAGCCATGTTTGGTAGGAGGCAAATTCGCGGCAGTGGCTGCTGTATCCGTCTTGGTTGAACGACAGGTAGCCTTGCGGTGTTTCGCCTGCGGCAACGCTGCTGAGGGCGAGGTTGTTGGCGTTGTTTTTCTGCATAATGCCGTGGTAGCCGCGTGTACCGTCGGCATCGTAAAACAGGGCGAACAGGTTGCGGGCGTGCGGCATGTTGACCAGCCCAACGCGCTCTTGCGCCCAGCCGCGTGCGTGTAGCCAGCGTTGCAGCGGGATAGTGCCTGCGCCGTCAATCATGTGGCAGAAATCCAGCACGGTTTTCTTTTCAGGCTGCATGGGATTGACGATTTTTTTGTTCAGCCCGCGTGCTTTGCGGATTTGCCCGAGCGCGTAGCCAGCGAAACTTTGGTAGCAGGCGCGCGAGATAAACCATTCGGGGCGGAATGCGCTCATCAGCGGCGAGCGGTGGCGCACGCAGTCGGCGGGCGAGGCGAGCAGTTCTAGGGTGTTAGGGTTGCTTTGCAGCAGCAGTTCTATGAAGCGCCCGAGTTCGTAGTACACGATGTCGTTGGTTTCGTTGGCGATTTGGGGGATGTAGCCGAGCCCGTAATACAGGTGGCGCGGCAGGTAGAACACGCCTTTGATGTCGGTGTCGGATTCGGGCGTGGCGAGGTTGTAGGCGCGGCTGCCTGATAGGGCTTCTAGGAGGATGAGATTTTGTTGGTGGAGGTCGGTTAGGGTGAGCATCATTCAGACAAAATTCGGTGGACAATTTTATTTATGAAACGGTCATAATCATTGTAAATCAAGCCATTGCCAATATTAAGTATTTGGGTGGACGTGGTAATGTTCAAACCGTTTGCATCATTTAATGCCAAATATTGCTGTATATAGTCTGCCTTGTTTTCAGGCTGCCTGATTTCGGGCAGCTTAATCACATAAAGCAAAGTCTTGGCAGGTGTATGCACCCAAGCGGTGCAATCATCGTGTGATAAAACCTGATATTTATGCAGATGATGTCCGCCGATATTTTCCCATTTGGCAAATTCGCCTGTATTTTTGTAATACGGCAACTGCTCGGGAACAATGAAGATTTGAAAATATGGCACACGCGCGCTTTGGATATTTGCCGTTTCGCCTAGCATGTTTTCAAAATAATTATTGGCGTTTTGCGCGTAATTCTGCATCACAAATTTAACCGCAATCCCCGCAATCGGCTGATTGTCGCGCAATACGGCAATATCCACGTTTTTATCCATATAGCGACCACTGATAATGGCTTCTTTTTCTGAACCAAACCCCAAAGATTGGATTTGATAGTCATTACCCAAATGCGCAGCCAAATCGGCGGCAATGCTGCCATGCAGAATTTTGAGTTTTTCATTGCTGCGTGAACTTGTCTCCAAAAATCGGACAAACGCCTTTTTCAGGCAGCCTAAAAATTGTTGGTTATTCATCATATTGCTTTCAAAATAAACTGGGCTGCGCTGTTGGCATAGAAACCGCAAAAGCCTTAATCTGCTTGCTGGACAAAGATTTATACCCGCCCGACATATCTTTGCCTGTTAAACGCGCATATTGGAAAAATTCAGGCGAAGCAAGCGCGTTTTCCGCAATCTGCCAATCCACATCGGGCGATTTGCGCGTGATAAAAATCCCCGAATACACCAACACGTTTTCAGGCAGCCTGAAAAAACGCACGCTGCCGTTTACCAAAGTGCTGACCACGATTTTTTCCTGATGCGAAGTCTGCAAACCCTGACTGCGCCCAAATTCAAACCATTGCGCGTTTTTATCGCAATCGCGTTTTAACAATTCGTCCCGATGGTGCAGCAGATAGGCATAAGCCAAAGGGAATTTCTGTTTCAATTCATCTTCCTGATAAGCGGTATAACGTCCGTTTCGGCAAAAGTAGGGAAACAAGACCGCTTCCACATCGTCTGCCGCGCCCTGATAGCGTGAGCCTTTCACAATCGGACGCAAAACCGCGCTTTCTATCTCCATGCCGTTGAATAAGGACAATCCGTTGTTTTGTTTAACGGGTTTGCCGATAAAGATTTTGTCGCGCAAGGTGGCAAAACCGTATTGCACATGGAAAAAATCTTGCAAACGAGCTTGGTTTGTATGCTGCATTTCGTCCAGAAAACGGCTGTTTTCACGGCTGGAAAGCGTCCATTTTTTGCTGTCCAAGTTTGCAAACCCAATATGGTTGATTTCTGCAAAATTTTTACCAACCAGCTCTTTGTAAACAAAATTCTCCTGTTTTTGGGAGAAATCAAAAATACTGATTGCCGTGTAGGTGGAAAAGCCGTCAAATACTTTGTGCGATTTTAGATCGTACAGCGCAGCCAAATGACGCTGCTCCTGCAAAAACTGGCGAAACTTCTGGTAAGACGTATTGCGCAAAAAGCTATTTGGCGTAATAAAACCCAGCCTGCCTTGTTTGCTCAGCATAGAAAACGCCATTTCAAAAAAAGCCAGATACAAATCGGTTGTGCCAACTGTGAAGCGAAATTCTTGACGTAAACGCGCCCGCATTGTGTCGTCCAAACGGTGTAGGCGGACATAAGGCGGGTTGCCCAAAATCCAATCAAAATAGTGCGGATATTGGCGGTAAAAATCCAAAGTATCTTGTTGGTAAATCCGCCACTTGACTGTAATTCCGCCCAATTCCTGCTGCACCAAATCATTTAGGCGACAGATGCATTTTGCATACGCTGCTTCGTCAATCTCCACGCCGATAATAAATTCGCCCAATTCGTCAGCAATTTGCTGATTGGGCTGCTGTTCCAATTTTGCTGCCGCGATATACCGTCGCACCATTTCGTTCAAAAACGCACCATTGCCGCAAGATGGCTCAAGCGCGTAACGGCGTAGTATGGATTTTCCCTGATAATCGGTCGCGTCCAGAATTTCGCGCACTATCCAGTCAGGCGTGGGAACTTGCCCCAGTTGTTTGATTTTAGTCATGGGTTTTGCTGTGTAGATATGTTGGGAAGCAGATAGGATTTTAGCAGAAAAGCTTTTTCAGGCTGCCCACACCCGCCGCAGCGTGGCGCGGAACAATTCGTCCAGCGGTTCGCTGGGTATGGCAACAGGCGCGGGGGCTTCTAGCGCGGCGGTTTCGTCTGCCAAGTCCAGCGTCAAGCGTTTCAAGCTGCCTGAAAGGGTGCGGCGGTAGCTTTCGTTTTGTTCGGCTTTTAGCGCGACCAGTTCACGGATTTCGGTTTGCACGGCGGCGAGCAGGAAGTGCAGGGGTTCGGTTTGGGCGATGGTGGCGAGTTTGGTTTGGATTTGGCTGTGCATGGTGTTGATTGGGTAGGATGGTTTTCAGGCTGCCTTCTGTTGGATATTTAGGGCAGTCTGAAAAGGTTGATGAAATGCTGTTTAGTTTATATAACTGATAACAGCTTCTCCGTTTTCGGCGGCGCAGGCAAAGAATTGCTGCATTTGTTCAAAATAATATTCAAGGTAAGGCAAATCTTCGCTTTCTAACCATTGCCCTGCAATCTCAAATGGATAACTTTGCGATAGGGCTTCGCTGCCAACGTGTTGATAACGTTCTCGTAAATTGACTGTGGCGAGCAAGGCTGCCGCTCGGGTTACTTGTTCCGCAGTTTGGTAGTGAGCGGGAAAGCCAATGCCCATATTTTGATTTTTATCAATCAGTTGCCCATCGTTGCCAGGGAACATGATTAAGCTAAATGGGGTGTACCAAACATCTTCATCTTCGTTTTGTGAGTTGAATAGATGGGTGCCTGTTAGCAAGCAATGAATGCCATCCCACGCCTTGTCTAAATCAATTTGCGCGGGGTCTTCGTCTTCACTTTGGTAGATGC
>CAUVGV010000040.1:0-13200 GCA_963551505.1 uncultured Kingella sp. | reverse complement strand
CTTATGGTTTTCAGGCTGCCTACCCATTAAAACAACACCCACTTTCAGGGCAGCCTGAAAATGTGCACAAACATGAAATCAACACACATTCTTCTCGCCCTTGCTTTATCCGTGCCTTGGCTGGCGGCTTCCGCCCAAGCTGCTGTGGTTCAAATTAGCGCGGGTGCGGATTTGCAAGCCGCGATAGACCAAGCCCAAGCAGGCGACACGCTGCGCCTAGCCGCGGGCAACTATCAGGGCAAAATCATCATCAATAAGCCGCTCACGCTGGAAGGCGGCGACAAGCGCGATGCCGTTATCCAAGGCGACGGCACGGGGCGTACCATCACCGTTGCCGCGCCCCATGTAACCATCAAGCACCTCACCGTAACCAAATCGGGCATCAGCCTGCCCAATATGGACGCGGGTATTTTTTTGGACAAAGCCGCCGATGCCGCGCACATCGTAGAAAACAATATTTTGGATAACTCGGTGGGCGTGTATCTTTGGGGCGCGCCCAATGCGCTGGTGGAGCGCAACACCATCATCGGCAACCAAGAATTGCGCGAAAACGAGCGCGGCAACGGCGTAACCGTGTGGAACGCGCCCAATTCCAAAGTGATTTACAACGACATCTCACACGGGCGCGACGGCATTTTTTCCAACGCCAGCAATTTCAACACGTTTAGCCACAACCATTTTCACGACCTGCGCTACGGCGTGCATTATATGTACACCAACGACAGCCAAATTGAAGGCAACATCGTATCCAACAGCAAAATTGGCTATGCCATTATGTTTTCCACCAATATCAAGCTGCGCGACAACGTGTCCTACAACAACATAGACCAAGGCATCATGCTCAACTATGCCAACGATTCCATTATTGATGGCAACGCCGTGGAAAAATCGCCCAAATGCGTGTATCTCTACAACGCCAACAACAACCAATTCACCCGCAACCATTTTGAAGGCTGCGAAATAGGCATCCACTTTTCGGGCGCAGCCGAGGGCAACACCATCCGCGAAAACGCCTTTGTGAACAACCACATCCAAATCAAATATGTGGGCACGCGTTTTATGGATTGGGCAGAGGGCGGCAAGGGCAATTATTGGAGCGACAACAGCGCGTTTGACCTAGACGGCGACGGCATCGCCGACACGGCATACAAACCCAACAACATCACCGACCAAATCCTATGGCGCGCGCCATCCGCCCGTCTGCTGATGAACAGCCCCGCCGTGAGCATTGTGAAATGGGCGCAAAAAGAGTTCCCCGCCATTATGCCGGGGGGGATGACCGATAGCCGTCCGCTGATGGTGATGCCCGAAACCGAAACGCTCAAACGCCTGCGCGAATTGAAAGCAGGCGCACAGAAAACGGGATAATGCGCCGTTTCAGGCAGCCTGAAACCGCATCACCCGATTCCCAACGTGCCCCCCGAAGGCAGCCTGAAAAACGCGTGTGCAATAAATAGCCCGCCCGCCCTCCCTTACTGAAAACCACAATCCGAAAGACACCCATGCGCCCCGAAACCCTAAACGAAGTCCGCCAAGCCATAGACAGCTTGGATGCCGAACTCATCACCCTGCTCGCCAAGCGGCAAACGCTGGTGGAACAGGCGGGCAGGCTCAAACCGCGCGGCAACAGACAGGCCGTTGCCGCACCCGAACGCGTCGCCCAAGTCATCGCCGCACGCCGTGGGCAGGCAGCCGCCGCAGGGCTGTCACCCGAAGTGGCCGAAGCCGTGTGGCAGGCGATGATTGCCGCCTTTATCCGTCTGGAAACCGAAGCCAATCAGGCAGCCTGAAAACCAACTTTGAGAAAGTCCATGACCACCCCCACTATCCATCTGTCCCTGTCCCAAGTAACCAAACAATACGGCGAACAGAAAGCCGTCAATCACGTGGATTTGACCCTGCAAGCCGGCGAATGCGTGGGCTTGGCAGGACACAACGGCGCAGGCAAATCCACCATTATGAAGCTGATACTCGGCTTAATCCGCCCCAGCGCAGGCAGCGTAACCCTGTTTGGCGAAAACGTATCAGGCGGACGCGCCGCCGAAATCCGCCGCAAAATTGGCTATTTGCCCGAAATCGTTGCCCTGCATCCGAGCTTAACGGGCAAAGAAACCATGGATTTTTACGCCAAGCTCAAAGGCGTGGACACCCAAGGCAACCAAGCCTTGCTGGAACGGGTGGGCATTGCCCAATCGGCGCACAAGCGCGTGGGCGCGTATTCCAAAGGGATGCGCCAACGGCTCGCGCTTGCCCAAGCCCTGCTGGGCGCGCCGCAAGTGTTGTTGTTTGACGAACCCACCACAGGGCTAGACCCCGCCTCGCGCCAGTTGTTCTACCAAATTGTGCATGAACTCAAAACCCAAGGCGCAACCGTGCTGCTGTGCACCCACGCGCTTGCCGAGCTGGACGGGCACGCCGACCGTGTGGTGGTGATGAAAAATGGCAGAAAGCTGGCAGACGGCAATATGCACGAGTTGCAAGTGCAAAGCGGCTTGCCTGTGAGCATTGATGTAACCCTTGCCCGCGAAACCGCGTTGCCAACGCATTGGTACAGCGTTTCAGGCTGCCCTAATCGCTACATCAGCGAGTGCCAAGCCAACGAAAAAGCCGCACGGCTGCAAGAGCTGGGCAGCTTGGACAACATCACCGCCATTGACATCCACACGCCCACGCTGGACGAAGTGTATGCCGAGTTTTTAAAACGCGAAGACGTGTAACGGACGAGCAGGCGCAGCCCCAAGGCAGCCTGAAAACGGATAAGCACGCACAACAAAAATCCGCAAAGGAAAACCATGTCTCCCACCCTCATCATTGCCCAAAAAGAAATCCGCGATAACCTGCGCAACCGCTGGGTGCTCGCCGCCACCATTTTGATGTTTGCCCTTGCCCTGGCGCTGGGCTTTATGGGCAGCACGCCCACAGGCAGCGTGAAAGTGGACCCGCTCACCGTAACCGTGGTGAGCCTGTCTAGCCTGTCTATTTTTCTTGTGCCGCTGATTGCCATGCTGATGTCGTATGACGCGCTGATTGGCGAAATTGAACGTGGCACGATGGCGTTGCTGTTGAGCTATCCCATTTCGCGCTGGCAGATTTTGGTGGGCAAGTTTATTGGGCACACTTTTTTGCTTGCCGTTGCCACCACCATTGGCTATGGCGCGGCGGGGCTGATTTTGCAATGGCAGTTTGGCGGTTTTCAGGCTGCTGCATGGAAGCCTTTTTTCTTGCTGATTGTTGCCAGCATTTTGCTGGGCGCGGCGTTTTTGTCGCTGGGTTATCTCATCAGCGCGAAAGTGAAAGAACGTGGCACCGCAGCGGGCTTGGCGATTGGCGTGTGGCTGTTTTTCGTGGTGATTTTTGATATGGCGTTGCTCGGCATTCTTGTTGCCGACAGCAAACACCGCATCACCGCCAAGCTGCTGGAAAACGTGTTGCTGTTTAACCCCACCGACATCTATCGCTTGCTCAACCTCACAGGCTTTGAAAACACCGCCATGTATTCAGGCATGGCAGGCATCAGCGGGCAGATTGGCTTAACCAAAACCCTGCTGGTTGCCGCGCAACTGGGCTGGATAGTTGTGCCCTTTGCGCTGGCGGCATGGCTGTTTAGCCGTAGGCAGATTTAGGCGTAGTTAGCCTGTGGCGCGGCGAGCCAATATTATTCTTGTTACCCTGTTTTCAGGCTGCCTATATCTGTTGCACAAGGCAGCCTGAAAACAGGTAAGATGGCGAAAACCGTTTCACAATACGCGCATACGAAAGGCAGCCTGAAAATGCCCACGCTACTCATCATCTTGCTTACCCTATCCGCCGCCTTGCTGCTGTACGCCGTTTACATCGCCCTACACATTAAAAAACACGGCGAACGCTATCCCAACCGCCCCAGCTTCCTATACATCAGCACACACAGCTACACCAGCCCCATTCTGCCCGACAGCAGCACCGCCCCTTGCAACAGCCATCGCGACTGTTCGCCTAATAGCAGCCATCACGACTGCCCCTAGCCCCCAAAGGCAGCCTGAAAAAGGAAACCCATCATGTGGCAAACCCTCCAACAATGGTGGCAAGAACAACGCGACCGACAACGCTACTACTGGCACATGACCCGCTATGCATGGCGCACCATCATCGTTGTCTCGTTGTTGATGGGGCTTTCCAGCCGCATCGCGTTTTTGGATTTTTTAGACGACTGGATTTTCGGCATCGGCAGCTTCATCATCCTGCTGTGTTCGGGCTATATGAGCATCATTCGCCATTCCACCCAATACCGCCCCGAAAACTGGGAAGATTTTAAATAAGAACCTGTATTCGCTATTTGCATAGGCAGATTTGATGACATAAAAGCGCGGATACAAGGCAAAAAGCGCAGCAAGGTTGGACACCTTGCGAGCATTTTTAACGTGGTAGCCGCGTTTTTAGGGCATGAAAGATGCCTATGGAAATAGTGAATACAGGTTCTAAACTACAAGGCAGCCTGAAAACTTGATTAACACACAAGGAAAACCCACCATGAAAAAACTGTTTACCGCATTATTACTCGCCACCGCCCTAGCCGCGTGCGGCGGCGAAAGCAGCAACACCGCCGCCAACAAGCCCCAGCCCCAAGCCATCAGCGATGCCGCCAAAGGCTACTACTGCACCATGAACCTGCCCGAGCACAACGGCCCCAAAGCGCAAATCTTCCTAGAAAGCAAGCCCAGCGAGCCGCTGTGGTTCTCCACCGTAACCCAAATTTTCAACTTCGTGCGCCACCCCGGTGAGCCCAAAGACATCGCCGCCATCTATGTAACCGACATGAGCGATGCCACCGCCGAAGACTGGGAAAAACCCATCACCACCAACGCCAAATGGATAGATGCCCGCACCGCCAACTATGTGATTGAAAGCCGCTACATCGGCGGCATGGGCACGCAAGATGCCATCCCGTTTTCCGACATGGCAAAAGCCCAAGCCTTCGTTGCCAAAAACGGCGGGCGCATCGTGAAATTTGACGACGTGCCCGACAGCTTTGTATATGCCAACCCCGTGTTAGGCGCGCCCGCGCAGCCTAGCAGCGTTGCCTCCAATGGCAGCGCACCCGCCGCAGCATCTGCCCCTGCGCACGACCACGCCGCTGCATCCAGCGCATCCACCGCCCATTAAACGTTTTCAGGCTGCCTTACCCCGCGCGGGCAGAGGCAGCCTGAAAATATAGTGGGCTTTATTTCATTCGCGCTCATCATTCGCGCAACAACGCTTGTCGGCAAATCGCTAACGTGCCATTCCGTAGCACGAACGATTAACACAGATGATTAGCAAGGGCGATTAGCACGCGCGTTTACACAAATATTTTCAGGCTGCCTCACCCCTCTGATGCAGCCTGAAAACAGATAAAACCCAGTTCAACAAAGCGCAACCCAAACGGCTTATCCCGCCGCCCATGCTGCCCCGCCCACCCCAGCCATCTTAGGCAGCCTGAAAACAAATTTATCCCTGCCACCCAGCCCCAACCATTCCATCCAAACAAAAGGACACCCACCATGCTCACCCGCCGCCGCTTTATCCGCATCACCGCCGCCACCACCGCCAGCGCATTGCTGCCCCTTGCCCGCGCCCAAGCCGCCCCCAATCCCATCAAGCCAACCATCTGGCAAGGTGTCGCCCTCGGCTCAGGCGCAGAACTCCGCCTCTACCACCCCAACCCCGCCGTTGCCCAAAGCCTGATTAAACGCAGCCTAGACGAAGTTGCCCGCCTAGAAAAAATATTCAGCCTATACCGCGACGACAGCCAAATCAAACAGCTCAACCGCACAGGCAGCCTGAAAAACCCCTCCCCCGATATGCTCGCCGTGCTCAGCCAAAGCCGCTATGTGCACCAGCTCACCCAAGGCGCGTTTGACCCCACCGTGCAAACCCTGTGGAATCTCTACGCCGACTGGTTCAGCAAACACCCCAACAGCAAAACCCCGCCGCCCCATCTTGCCCAAGCCGTCAAACACATCGGCTTTCAGCACGTCCAATTCAACAACCGCGAAGTGCGCTTCACCCAGCCCAAAATGGGCATCACGCTCAACGGCATCGCCCAAGGCTACATCACCGACCGCATCACCACCTTGCTAGAAAAAGCAGGGCTCACCCACGCCCTAATAGACCTTGGCGAACTGCGCCACCTAGACACCCACCACCAATACCCCGAGCAAGTGAGCGTGCGCGACCCCAAAGACCCCAATGGCACACTGTTCAAAATCCCGCTGGACAACCAAGCCCTCGCCACATCAGGCGGTTACGGCACCCATTTTGACCAAGACGGCAAATTCACCCACCTGTTCAACCCCAAAACAGGCGGCAGCAACCCCCGCTATCAAAGCATCAGCGTGCGCGCCAACCAAGCCGCCCTAGCCGATGCCCTGTCCACCGCTTTTTCCGTGAGCAACGAAAGCGTGATACAAAACGCCATCCAGCAAAGCAAAAACGTGAAAGCATGGGTGATTGCGCTGGATGGCAAAGTGAAAGAATACGGCTAAGGCAGCCTGAAAACGAGTAGCGCATCAATAGCACGCCAACCCATTCCCACAAAAGGCAGCATGAAAACCCTAAATGGAGTGTCGGCGGCTCGCCGACATAGCCAAACCCACAGAAGCAGCCTGAAAACCATCCCACAACCCAAAGGCAGCCTTGCCCCTTTGTCCAAATCTTTGATTTGGGTATAAAGGGGTATACCGTCGCACAGCAAAGGTTGAAATCCCCATTTTCAGGCTGCCCATTTATCCCCAATCCCCCAAAACATGACCCCCACCACCCCCACCAAACGCCCCATCAGCGGCGTTTTACTCCTAGACAAACCCTTCCGCCTAACCAGCAACACCGCCCTACAACAAGCCCGCCGCCTCTACCGCGCCGAAAAAGCAGGGCACACAGGCGTGCTAGACCCCCTCGCCACAGGCGTACTCCCCATCTGCTTCGGCGAAGCCACCAAATTCGCCCAATACCTATTGGATGCCGACAAAGCCTACACCGCCACCCTCAAACTCGGCGAAGCCAGCACCACAGGCGATGCCGAAGGCGACATCATCACCACAGGACGCAGCGACATCAGCTCCAGCGAATTTCAGGCTGCCTGCGCCGCGCTCACAGGCAACATCTGCCAAGTCCCCCCCATGTTCTCCGCGCTCAAACACAACGGCAAACCCCTCTACGAATACGCCCGCCAAGGCATCGTGATTGAACGCAAACCCCGCGACATCCAAATCCACCAAATCACTATCCAACAATACGCCCCCCCGCACGCCACCATCGCCGTGCAATGCAGCAAAGGCACCTACATCCGCACCCTCGCCGAAGACATCGCCAAACAACTGCACACCTACGCCCACCTCACCGCCCTGCGTCGCACCGCCACCGCAGGCTTTCACATCGCCCAAACCCACACCCTTGCCGCCCTTGCCGAGCGCACCGAAGACGAACGCGATGCCCTGCTGCTGCCCTGCGATGCCCTTGTTGCACACCTGCCGCGCCTAGACGTAAACCGCGAAACCGCCCGCAAACTACGCTTCGGACAAACCGCCCCCCACACCCCCAGCGGCAGCCTGAAAAGCAACACGCCGCTTCGTGCTTACGACGAAAACGGCGCGTTTATCGGACTAGTCGCCTATTTCAGCCACCACGGCAGCCTGAAAGCCATACGGCTGATGAATACCAGCCAAACGGCAGAGTAGGGCAGGCGCGGTGAGGTTGGCACACCAAAATGGATGATGAAACGACCGCGCCTGCTATCACGATAAAAGGCAGCCTGAAACGGTGTTTTGCGTTTTCAGGCTGCCTTTTCGCATTCTTTATTTTTTGTCAGAGCAGGCGTTTCGCCGCCTACCACGAGCAGGGGCAAGCCCCTGCACCCCATGCAGCATCAACCATTCGCCGCAGCATCAAGGCAGCCTGAAATTCTCCTTTCAGGCTGAAACCTTTGCACTCCCCCCAAACCCCGTAAATTCCTCCACACCCCAAACCCCCACCCACCATGACTAGCTTCTTCTACCAAACCGCCCAAAGCCTCATCAACCAATATCCCGACCGCTTCCCCCTACTCAAAATCACCCACCTACTAGACTGGCAAGCCATAGAAGCCAAGTTACAAAACAAAAAAAATCGCCCCCACTCAGACAACAACGGCAGACCCGCTTATTCCCTACTGCCCATGTTCCGCGCCATACTACTCGGACAATGGCACAGCCTATCCGACCCCGAATTAGAACGCAGTTTAGTTACCCGTTTAGATTTCGTCCTCTTCTGCCAATTCCCAGACGAAACCCAACTACCCGACCACAGCACACTCAACCGCTTTCGCAACTGGCTAATGAAAGACCAACTGTTAGACGAATTCATTGACGAAATCAACCAACAACTCGCCCGCAACCAACTCAAAGTAGAAAAAGTCCAAACCGCCATCGTCGATGCCAGCATCATTCAAACCCCAGCCAGCAAAGACACTGATGCCCAATGGACCATCAAAGGCAAACGTTGGCATTTGGGCTATAAGCTGCATATGCGCACCGATGCAGAAGGCTTTATTGAAGCCGCACACGTTACGGCGGCCAATGCAGCCGATGTCCATAATCTAGAACCCGTATTAAGCAAAGTGCCAACCGGAACAAAAGTCTATGCCGATAAAGGTTACGATAGTGCCTACAACCGCCAGCTGTTAGCAGAAAAACAATTAGCCGATGGCATTATGCAACGAGCACGTAAGAACCAACCTTTAAGCCGCAACCAGATTGAACGCAATAAACAGCTATCCAAAATCCGTTACCGAGTAGAACAGAGTTTTGCGATTTTGCATCGGATATTCAAATGCAAACGGGCGAGTTACTTTGGATTAGCGAAAGTGAAAGGGCAAATGTTGTTGAAGGCGATTTGTTTGAATTTGCTCAAAGCGGCAAACAAGTTGAGGACGGATGCGCCTATTGTGGGGGAATTGCGTCCAATGCTGCCTGAAATGCAGCCTGAAAGGGGGTAGATAACCCTGATTAGGGGGATTTAGGGGGTTGTTGGGGGATAAATGACAAGATTATGGTGGAAAAAAGGCTGAGTGGGTGGTGAACTCAGCCGTGGGGGTGTTGGGGATGGGTTTTGCAAAAGTTTCAGGCTGCCTCAATGTTTGCGCGATGCAGGCATCACAATCCCGCCAACGGGTCGTCAAATTTCTTTTCGGCTTTGGGTTTGGGCGGATGCTGTTTTTGGTAGCCTTTGATGTTGGCGAGCATTTGCTTCATAACGATGCCGTAAAACACGTTCATAAAAAATAATTGAAAATGCCCTGTTTTGCTGTATGCCTGCCCCGATAGGGTAACGTCTAGCTGGGTGGGCGGTGCGCTGGGCGCGGGGCAGGTGATGTCTAGCGACAGCATGATGGCGCGGTTGTCGTTTTCACTTACCAACACGAGCTGGCTGTTGTTTACGCCGACCACTTGGAAAAAATCTACAAAGTCATCGGCTTGCGGCACGCGGTCGGGGTTTTTGGCTGCAAAGCCGCCCATTTCGTCGGCTTTGAGCAGGCGGGCGATGGCGTTGCGGATGCGCAGGGCGATGGCGAACATTTTGGGCGTTTCGGAGGTGAGCGCAACGTAGGCTTCCCATGCGTTGGTGCCGCTGAGCACTTTGCCGTGGGTGCTGTCTAGGCAGTCGCATTCTACTTGCGGGGCAATCAGTTGGGCTTGGCTGGGGATTTGGACTTGTGCCATGGGGGTTCCTTTTGGGATGGTGGGTTAATTGGTTTTCAGCCTTCGCTATGCTGCGGCATACCCCTTTGGCTTTGCATAAGTTCGCATGGCTAAATCAAAGATTTAGATGCTCACTTATACCCAAATCAAAGATTTGGACAAAGGGGTAAGGCTGTCTTTGGGGCGGCGCGGTTATACGGTTGTGCCTGATGCGCTGGCGGCGGGTTGACTGGATGGCTGTGGCTGCTGTTGTGGCTGTGGCTGTGGCTCGCTGCCTTGCCATTGCCAGTTGCGTTCATACGCGCCGAGCACGGCGTTTGGGTATTTCAGGCTGCCTAAGCTGCCGTTGTAGCGGGCGAGCATGCGCACGAGATTGCCGTTTTCTAGGTTGCCGTAGTGGCGCAGGATGGTGCAGCCGTAGCGCAGGTTGGTGCGCACGTCAAATAGGTTGTGGCTTTCGTTGCCGATGTAGCGTTGCCAAAAGGGCATCACTTGCATCAGCCCTTTTGCGCCCACGTTGCTGATGGCGTATTGGCGAAAGCGGCTTTCTACTTCTATTAGCCCGAGGATGATTTGCGGGTCTAGCGCGGCGCGGCTGGCTTCGTATTGAATCATCACCAGCAGGCGGCGGCGGTAAAGCTCGCTGTCGATAAAGCGGGCGAGGCGGGCGGACATTTCGTTGAGCCAGCATTGCCCTTCGGCGGGGCGGTCAAACACGAGATGCGGCGGGCTGGCGTTTTCTACGGATTGGCGCATGATGCTGGCAACGTCGTCGGACAGGGTTTCTTCGCGTTGCGCTCCTGCGTGCAAAATGGCAGGGGCGGCGAGAGCGGCGGTGGTGAGCAGGAAGTGGCGGCGGGTGAGGGGCATGGTTGTGCGGTGGGGTTAGGGGTTGGGGTGGCAGCCTGAAAGTGGGTTTACGCTGGTTTAGCCGTTTCAGGCTGCCTTTGGGTTATGGGGCTATTGGGCGCAACATCGTTTGCTCGTATTTTGTGAACTATCCGATTAAATCGGTGTGCCGCAAGGCACGCACGCGGTTGGGATAACTACTGCTTGTGCTGTTTCAGGCTGCCTTTGGGGCGTGCGCGTCATACTGTTTACAACAATCTGAACAACGATGAGGTAGCCTGAAATCTCAAATGGAGCGGCGACGGCTCGTCGCCATAAATGGCGTATTCAACAGGGCTGTGCTGCTTGGCAAGATGTCGGCGAGCCGCCGACGCTCCATCGGGTGTGTTTTTTTTTAACCGTTTCTGTTTACAACAATCTGAACAGCGATTAGGCAGCCTGAAACGTGAAAAACAGTTTTCAGGCTGCCTTAATGGCTACGGCTTTCGTGCCAACATATTCACAAATTTAAACTGTACGGGGTTGCCGTGGGCATCTTTGGCGTGCATCGCGCCGAGTTCTTCGCGGTAGTCAAGCAGTTCCCAGCCTGCGTAGTAATTGCGCAATTCGTTTTCTTGAAACGTGAACGAGAACGGCATGGGGCAGGGGTAATCGGGCGTATCCATTGCGCAGACAATCAGGTTGTAGCCGCCGCTTTGGGTGTGCGCTTGCATATCGGCGATAATGGCGGGTACGCGGTCGCGTTCTAGGAACATAAAGGTTACGGTGGAGACGATAAAGCCGTAGTCGTGTTGCAGCGCGGCTTGGTTGAGGTCGTATAGCTCGGTGCGGGCTGGGATGCGCTCTTCGGCGGCGATTTGGGCGATGTTCGCCAGCCCGTTGGGGTTGGTGTCCACGGCGGTTATGTCAAAGCCTTGCAAGGCGAGATACAGCGCGTTGCGCCCCTGCCCTGCGCCCATGTCCAGCGTGTTGCAGGGGGCGACGTGGTGTTGTTCTACGGCGCGGATGACTTCGCTGTGGGTGGCGGTTAGCCCGTAGCGCAGGTGGATGTAGTGCGCGGCGGTGGTGTAGTAATCCAGTTGCACGCGCACGTTGTCGCTGGCTTGGGCGAGTTGGTATTCGCTGTTGGGCGCAAGCTGCACGCTGGGTTGCTCGGCGCACAGTTCGTGTTCGGCGATGATGTCGTTTTGCGCGGATAGCTCGCGGATTTTCAGGCTGCCTGCTTGCAGCGTGTAGCGCGCCCAAGTGTGTTCGGGCACGCGCTGCCCTGCAAACAGCTCGGCGGGCAGGGTGGCTTGGCTCCACTCGGCGGAGGCGTAGGCGATAAGCGGGGCGGTTGTGTGTGTTGGAGACATGATGGGATGATGTGAACGTTTGTTTAGAAAAATGAATTATATAGGTTTTTGGGTTGGCTGAAAAAGGGGCGGGTGTGGTTTTCAGGCTGCCTTATCGCATTCAAGGCAGCCTTTGGTGTTCTACAAAAGGTTTTCAGGCTGCCTCATTCCCCAAAGGCAGCCTGAAAAGCTACTTCACCGCCGAAAAAACCACCATCAAAATCGGCGACACCACGTTCACAATAAACCCAAAACTAATCGCCACAGGCACAGCCGCCAAACCGCCCGATTGCTGAATAACAGGCAGCGTAAAATCCAAGCTGGTTGCCCCGCCGATGCCCACCGCCGCGCTGGGAAACCGCCGCATAATCATCGGGATAAACAGCAGCGCAAACAATTCGCGCAGCAAATCGTTCAACAGCGCAACGCTGCCCCACTCCGCCCCATACGCGCGCGTCATCACAATGCCCGAAAGCGAATACCAGCCATAGCCCGACGACATCGCCAAGCCCTGCGCCAACGATATTTCAGGCTGCATCCAAGCAAATAGGCAGCCTGAAAGCGTGCAAGAGAGCATAAACAGCAACGCCGTTTGCCAACCGCGCTTGTTGAGCAACACTTGGCGCAGCGCAATGCCTGCCCCGCGCAACTGCACCCCCACCACAAAAATCAGCAGCATCAGTGCGCCCGTTGCCGCAAAATCAGGCGGCAGCAGCGCAGGCGGCAATAGCTTGCCGATAACCACGCCCAGCACCACCATCGCCACCTGCTTGATGCCGCCCGTCATATCTACGCGAAGCGTGCCATGCGCCGCCTGCGTGCGCTGTTGCCACGGAAACAAGCCATCAAACGCGCACAGCATGGCAAGATTGCACACCATCAGCAGCGCAAACAGCAGCGCAACCCGCAGCGCAATGTCGTCCAGCCGCGAAAACAGCCCGCTCACCTGCGCCAAGCCAATGCCAATCAGCAGCAGGATAACGTACACCAGCCCCACCAGCAGGCGGTCTAACATTTTCAGATACGGCTTGGACAGGCGAATGGCAAAACCAATAAACATAGGCGTAAGCACCAGCACAAGCGTTTTCAGGCTTTCCATGTGGATTCCTTGCGCAAAAAGGGCAATTATATAGTGGATTACATTTGCATGATTACGGCGTTGGCTTGCCTTGTACTCATTCCATGCAAATGTAATTCACCATAATGCTTTGCGCCGCCAGCTTGTCGGCAGCCTGAAAACACCCTATAATCCGCGCTTTTCTAACTCGGGTTGGTAGCTCAGGGGTTAGAGCAGGGGACTCATAATCCCTTGGTCGTGGGTTCGAACC
>CAUVGV010000039.1:0-13698 GCA_963551505.1 uncultured Kingella sp. | reverse complement strand
GCCCAGCTTGTCAATTTCATCCAGCAAAAACAGCGGATTTTTCACGCCAGCTTTGACCATGCTTTGCATGATTTTCCCTGGCATAGAACCGATGTAGGTGCGGCGGTGCCCACGAATTTCGCTTTCATCGCGCACGCCACCCAACGCCATGCGGACGTATTTACGCCCTGTGGCTTTGGCGATGCTTTCGCCCAGCGACGTTTTGCCCACCCCCGGAGGACCGACCAAGCACAAAATCGGACCTTTCAGCTTATCGGTGCGTTTTTGCACGGCAAGATATTCCAAAATGCGCTCTTTGACTTTTTCCAAGCCGTAGTGGTCTTCGTTGAGCACCAAATCAGCTTTGGTTAAGTCTTTGCTAACGCGCGTTTTTTTCTTCCATGGCAATTCAAGCAACGTTTCAATGTAGTTGCGAATAACGGTGGCTTCGGCAGACATGGCAGGCATCATTTTGAGCTTTCTCAACTCGCTCAGGGCTTTTTCTTCGCCCTCTTGGCTCATGCCTGCGGATTTAATTTGCTGTTCCAGCTTGTCCAACTCGCCTTTTTCGTCTTCTTCGCCGAGTTCTTTTTGGATGACCTTAATCTGCTCGTTGAGATAATAATCGCGCTGGTTTTTCTCCATTTGGCGTTTGACTTTGCCGCGAATACGTTTTTCTAGCTGCGAAATTTCCAACTCGCCCTCAATTTGCGCCAGCAAAAATTCCATGCGCTCGCCCACATCTGCCAGTTCCAGCAGCTTTTGGCGTTGCTCTAATTTGAGTTGCAAATGGGCGGCGATGGTGTCGGCGAGGCGGCTGTTGTCTTCAATTTCTTGAATGCTGGCGAGCACTTCGGCAGGGATTTTTTTGTGGTGTTTGGTGTATTGGTCAAATTGCGATAGCAGGCTGCGGCGCAGGGCTTCTTGGTCGGCGGGCGCGGCGATGCTGTCGGCTAACACGGTTACTTGCGCTTCAAATAATTCGCCTGTGTCTTGCAGAGCGTTCACGCTGGCGCGTTGTTTGCCTTCTACCAACACTTTAACCGTGCCATCGGGTAGTTTTAAAACTTGTAGGATTTCGGCGATGGTGCCTGTTTCGTGCAAATCGTTGGCGCTGGGGTCTTCATCGTTGCCATTTTTTTGCGCGAGCAGGAAAACAGTTTGGTCGGCTGTCATCGCGGCGTTGAGCGCGGCAACGGATTTGGCGCGCCCAACAAACAGGGGTAGCACCATGTGTGGATAAACCACCATGTCGCGCAGGGGCAGCGTGGGCAATGTGATGTGTTGAGATTTTTTTCTTGCCATGATGTTCTCTTGTATTGGGAAATAAGTGGGGCAGCAAATGGGGCTGCTGGGGGATATTTCAAGCGATGGGGGCGAAAAGTTTTCAGGCTGCCTGCAATATTGATGAGGCAGCCTGAAAAGGGTTAGCGTGGTCGTCCTGCTTTGCGTTTGCCGCCCTGCTGGCGTTGTTGCTTCATCATTTCTTGGTTGGCGGCTTGCTTGCTGATGCGTGCGCTCAGTTGTTTTTCGGCTTCTTGCACCGAACAGCGCATGGCTTGGCTGGCGATAAATAGGGCATCTTTGCGGTCTTTGCCGCCTGAGAAGTACATTCGGCGCAAATCGGCTGGGTTGATTTTGCCTGCTTTGAGGTCAATGTTGAAACGGGCGGCGTTATCAATCAGCTTTTTTTGTTTCCAATAAACGGTGCCTGTGGCGATGCCCACAATGGCGGCAACGACTGCCACGCCGATAAGCGCGGCAACGATGGGGCTTGCGCCTGAAAGGTAGGCAATCAAGCCGATGGCGATTGCCATAATTATCCAAATAATGACGGCGCGTTTTCTATCCATGATGTGTTCCTTGTGTTGCGAAAAGGGTTGAGGTGGGTTTCAGGCTGCCTTTGTGCTGCGAATAAGCAGCCTGAAATGATATTTGGTGTTTTCAGGCTGCCTATTGAATGAAAGAGGCAGGAGGCAGCCTGAAAATCAATACGGTGCATTCTTGTAAAGCCCAGATAGCAGCGAAAAATGGTTTTCAGGCTGCCTATGAGAATATGGAGCGGCAGCCTGAAAGCCCAAGACTGCAATTTAACGAAGCGCAAATGCTGGTCGGCAGCATTATGGATGAACGCGGTGCGGGTTATGCGCCCTATTCCGTTATCCCCAATCATCACGTTGAGGCAGCCTGAAAATCTTGTTTACGGTGTTTACTTTGCTGCCACCTTTGGTTTGCTTTGCAGAAACGCGCATGACTCGTTTTAGCTACGCTGAACTGCGTTTCAGGCTGCCTCACGTTGCCAACTGCATCACCAACTGCCGCAACGTCGCCCAGGCATCGCCTGCTTGCGCGCCTTTGATTTGGCGGTCAATTTGCGCACAGGTTTTCAGCGCGTCAATTAAGCGTGGCGCGGTTAAACGCGCGGTGGCTTGGCTGGCGTATTGTTGTTTATCGCCCCACAAGCGCAATTCGTTGCGCACGGCTTGCACGATTTTGCCTTGTTTGAGTGCCGCGCTCAATCGTATCAACGTGCGCACATCTTCGGCAATCGCCCACAGCAGCAAAACAGGTTCTTCATCATCGGCAGCCAATCCGTCTAACAAATGGGCGGTGCGGCGCACGTTGCCGCTCATCCACGCGGCGGCAAGCTGAAAAACATCAAACCGCGCCACGTTGGCAATACTCTCTTGCGCGTCTTGAAGGCCAATCAAATGTCCTTGCGGGAACAGCAGCGCGAGTTTGTCCACTTCTTGTTTGGCGGCGAGCAAATTGCCTTCCACCCGCTCGGCAAAGAGGGCAACGGCGGCGGCTTCGGCTTCCAAGCCATGTTGTTGCAGGCGGGTGTTAATCCATGCGGGCAAAGCGTTGCTGCTCACAGCTTTGGCTTCCAGCATCGTGCCGTGTTTGCTTAATGCGGCAAACCATTTGGCTTGAGTTTGCGCGCGCTCCAGCTTGGGAAATACGATGAGCGTTACTGTGTCGCGCGGCAGATTTTCCGCCAATTGCTGCAAGGCTTCGCCACCATTTTTGCCTACTTTGCCACTGGGGATGTGAATTTCCAGCAGTTTTAAATCGGCGAACAAGCCTGCGCTGTCGGCATTGGCTAAGACTTCGTTCCAATCAAAGCTGGCGCTTTCTACGGTGTAGCTTTCGCGATTCAAATAGCCGCGTTGTTTGGCAACCGCGCGGATGCTGTCTAACGCTTCAATCCGCAATAAATCTTCTTCGCCGTGAATAACATAAAGCGACTGCAAAGTGCTTTTCAGGCTGCCTGAAAGCTGGTTGATGTCAAGCTGGGGCAGTATGGCGTAGGCTCGCTGGCGGTTTGCGATGTATTTTGTGGTGTGGCGGATGAATTTAAAAAGCCCAGCTGACGCACGATTTGTTCAGCAGCATCGTTGTGCATATCGCGCCAAATGGTGCTGGTTTCTTCGTCTTTGCCTAGCGATAAGCCGTCTGAATACGGCATGGTGCGACGCACGTTCGCCACCAATTGTCCGCCCCACGGTTTGCCGTTGCGATAGGCTTGGGCGGTTACGCGCAGGGTAAACAAATATTCGTTGAGCTTGGCGGCGCGTGTGATGGTGTAGATGTCGCGCTTGTTGTCAAAACTGGTTACGCGCAATTCGGCTTGCGCGGTTTTGGCTTGGGCAACGGGTTTGCCCGACGCGTGGCGAATGGCGTTTTCAAGTGGTTTTTGCAATTGCCCGCCCGAGATATACCATTTTTGTTCAGGCAGATGGTCGTAAGCGTATGTGCCTTTTAGATGAAAACCGCAGGCAGAAAGCGCGCTTACGGCGATAAATGGAACAAGTTTTTTCATGGTGTGGGGGCGGGTTGGGCGACAAATTAAAGTGGCGCATTATAGCGTTAAAATGGTTAATTTTCCATTAAAAAGCCTTTACAAACGCGGAGACGGTTTGCAAAGGCTTAATGTTTGCTGCGGGTTCAGGCGAATGCAAAGGCAGCCTGAAAATAGTGAATGCAGGTTCTCACATTCGGCTCAACTCGCGCTGCAAGGCTTGGATGTTTTGCTGGCGGTCTAGCACGGCACTTTCTAGCTGGCGGATGCGGGCATCGCGGTTGGTGTCGTTTGCGCCTTTCACGATGCGCCCATCGGCTAGGTTTTGCTTGGCTTGGGCAAGGGCGTTGCGCTCGTTGTTCAACTCTTGCTCCAAGATAGTGCGCCGTCCGTTGGCGCGTGCGCTGCTGAGTTTGGGCGCGGTGGGCATGGCAGGCTGCATATTGGCAACGGGTACGCTACGCGCGGGGGCTGCGCCGCTGGGGCTGGCGCGATAGTTGCTGCGCGTGGCAACGGATGTGCTGCCATGCGATGCTTCAACAGGCGGTTCATAGCGATGTTTCACGCTGGTGTAGCTACCGATTTTGTTGCCCAAATCGGCTTTGCCGCTGCCTTTTTTGGCGTTGGATGTGTAGCAACCTTCGCCGCAGCTGTAAATTTCGGCAAACGCGCCTTGCGATAGGGTGAATAAAACAATGCTGGTTAAAAGTGCTTTTTTCATGTTTACAAGTCCTGTTTCAGGCTGCCTGAAATTCGGTATCGATTTGTTGGTTAATGGTTTCCAAATCTTCTTGCCATTGCAGCCAGTCTTCTTCAAATTTTGTTAATTTTACTTTAATTTCGTTTACCTTTGCTAATGTTTCTTGCAATTTGGCTTTGTTTTCAGGTTGATAGATGCTTTCTTGCGACAGTATGGCTTCGCATTGCTGCTGCGCGACGGTGAGTACGGCGATTTCTTTTTCGGCTTGCGCGATTTTTTGCTGCACAGGCTTGCTGCGGCGGGCCCGTTCTTGGCGCATTTGCGCTTCTTGCCGTTTGGTGTCTTTGCGGCTTTGCGACTGGCTGGACTGCGCGGGCGCGGCGGTGGCGTTTTCTTGCGCTAAACGCCATGCGCGGTAGTCGTTTAAATCGCCGTCAAAGGTTTTCAGGCTGCCTTGGTCTATCAGCAAAAATTGGTCGGTGGTGGCTTCTATCAGGCTGCGGTCGTGCGACACCAAAATCAGCGCGCCTTCAAAACTTTGCAGCGCAAGGGTGAGCGCGTGGCGCATGTCCAAATCCAAATGGTTGGTGGGTTCGTCTAACAGCAGCAGGTTGGGCTTTTGCCACACCAGCATGGCAAGGGCGAGCCGTGCTTTTTCGCCGCCCGAAAATGGGGCAATCGGCGCGGTTGCCATGTCGCCTGCAAACAAAAATCCGCCTAGGAAATTGCGAATGTCTTGCTCGCGGGCTTCGGGCGAGAGCTTTTGGATGTGCCGCACGGGGCTTTGGTCATCGCGCAGGGTGTCTAACTGGTGTTGCGCGAAGTAGCCAATGTTGAGCTTATCGGAGCGGATGATTTGCCCGTTTTGCGGTTTCAGGCTGCCTGAAAGGGCTTTGATAAAGGTGGATTTGCCGCTGCCGTTTACGCCGAGCAGCCCGAAGCGCGCGCCGTTTTCCAGCGACAGGCTGATGTTTTTCAATACGGTTTCCGCGCCGTAGCCCAAATCGGCGCGTTCCATTTTGAGCAGCGGGTTGGGCAGATGCTCGGGCGCGGAAAATTCAAACAGGAATTCGTTGTCCAACTGGGCGGGGGCGATTTTTTCCATTTTTTCCAACGCTTTAACGCGGCTTTGCGCCTGCGTGGCTTTGGTGGCTTTGGCTTTGAAGCGGTTGATAAACGATTGCAGATGTTGGATTTTGGCTTGCTGTTTGGCGAACGCGGCTTGCTGGTTTGCCAAGCGTTGCGCGCGTTCTTTCAGGTAAAAATCGTAGCCGCCGCCGTAGAGGGTGAGTTTTTGTTGTGCCAGTTCAAGGGTTTGCGTGGTGGCGGCGTTGAGAAAATCGCGGTCGTGCGAAATGATGATTTGGGTGCAGGGCAGGCTGGCGAGGTGGTTTTCCAGCCATAGCACGGTTTCCAAATCCAAGTGGTTGGTGGGTTCGTCTAACAGCAGCAAATCGGCGCGGCACATCAGCGCTTGCGCGAGATTGAGCCGCATCCGCCAGCCGCCGGAAAAGGCTTTGACGGGCTTGGTGTGTTCTTCCTGCGAAAAACCTAGCCCGCTCAATAACTTGGCGGCGCGGGCGGGCGCGGAGTAGGCATCAATTTCGTCTAATTTGGCGTGCCATTCGGCTTGTTTCATGCCGTCGTTTTCGGCTTCGGCGGCGGCTAAGGCAGCCTGAAAATGTTGCAATTCGGCATCGCCCTGCAACACATAATCCAGCGCGGCGGTGTCCAGCGCGGGCGTTTCTTGGGCGACGGCGGCGAGCTTCCATGTTTTGGGCAGCAGCAAATCGCCTTTGTCTTGCCCGATTTCGCCTTTAATCAGCGCAAACAGGCTGGATTTACCTGTGCCGTTTTTGCCGATTAAGCCGACGCGCTGGCGCGGGTTGATGGTGGCGGTGGCGTTGTCCAGCAGGATTTTGCTGCCGCGTTGCAGGGTGAGGTTTTTGATTTCTATCATTTTGGGTGTGGGTGTGAAGTGATTGTATTCAGCTTGGTTTTTGTGTTGTGGCGCACGTTATAGGCAGCCTGAAACGGGCAAGCAGGCTTGTAAGCATGGCATTGGGTGTTTTCAGGCTGCCTTTCTTGCGCACAAAATCAGAAGCGGTAATAAGACCAGTTCGGGTCGTATTGGCAGCTTATGGTAGTCGGCAAGGGGCATTGTTCGCACAGCGCAAACGCTTTTTCTACCAATCCAGCAGGATTGCTGGTGCTGTAACACATACAGCGCGTGCCTTCGGTCATGTTCATAATGCTTAATGCGAAAATGCCTTGTTGGTTGAGGCTGGCTTCGGCTTCTATGCTGTCTTGCAGCGCGTAGGCGGCATCCAAATCGGCTTTGCTGACAAGCTGCGCTTCTACATACACCACCCAGCCCATATCGGCGCGACCGAGCAAGCTGGCGGCGGATTCGTTGCGCATCAGTATCAAAGCGTCTTGCTCTCAGTCTTCGTCTTCTTCAATTTGGTATGTGCCAAACTGCCATTCAGGCTCAGGGTAAACGCCTGTGTAGCCCAGTTTTCGCCACATTTGGTTGAGCTTTTCGGGCAGCGCGGTAAACGACATGGCGCGTTCGAGGGCGATGTTGTCCACAAAATCTACCATGCCGATTTTAACGCTGGCTGCCCATTCGCCAACAATGTGGTCTAGCATGATGATTGCTATGTTGTGGGCGTGGTCGCGCATATCATCGGGGATGGGGCGGGTGAAGGCGATTTCTAGTGCGGGCAGCATGCGCCATTCATTTAACGCCACGGCAACGTCGCCCGTGTTCAAAAGAAAGTCGTCTATACCAATGCCAAAATCGTCAATGCCACAATCGGGCGCAACGCTGCCCTGCGGCGAACGGAATACGCGAACATGGTAACGCTGGGTTTGCGCCAATTCTGCCAAAGCCTGCACTTGCGGGAAATGCTCGCGGATGCCGCCTGCGGAAAAAACCAAGCAGGGCAATTCGCCCGAATCAGGCGCAACGCCGTCCAATTCCACAATGCACTCTTGGCAGAATTGGTGCAGCAAATTATTGGCTTGTTCCACAAAATCTATATCGCCCAGTTGCGACAGTTCGGCTTCTTGCTGCTGCCATGCCGCCCAAAATTGGCGGGCGTTTTGGCGCAGGGCGTGGATTTGGGCGAGATGGGGATTGCTTATGGTGATTTCCTTTTATAAATGAATAAACTAAGGCAGCCTGAAAAGAGTAAAAGCCGTTTTCAGGCTGCCTTTTGACACAAAAAACACCGCTAAACAGCAACTACTTAATCAACTCTTTGGGAATCAAATCAAAATCATACATCACTTTTGAATGATTATCCCAAACCAATTCCTTGTGCAGCACTTCGCCTGTGGTCTTGTCCAACGTTTGTTTGTAGATTTTGGATTGGCGGTAATACGCGCCGTTTTTCTGCACAAAGCAATGCCCTTCTTCAACCAATTCATAGCGATAGGGAAACGCCTGCTCGCTGCGTAATTCCGCTTTCAATTCGCCGTTTTCGCACCAAACCAATAATTGCACGTCCTGCGCGGTGTTATTTTTAAAGCGGTAGTCCACATAATTATAAGAAACCGAAGTGCCCGCGGCGAAAGGCTGGCGATTGCGTTCCGCGCTGGGGTCTAGCGCATCGGAATGCGTGTGCAGCTCCACAATTTCCAGCGGGCTGTGCAACACCAGCAGGTTGATGGTGTTGGCTAAATTGCACAAGCCGCCGCCCAAGCCCGTTTTCAGGCTGCCTTGGCTGATTACGCGCCCTGCTTTGTAGCCTTTGCGTCTACTGGCTTTGCCCACCAGCTTCCAAAACGAAAACACTTCGTTGGGCTTGATGATGATGCCGTTGATTTGTCGGCTCGCCAGTTCCAAGTTCACCGCCTTGTTTTCCTGCGATACGGGGTCTATGCCCTGCCCTGTGCGGATAATGCGCGATTGGTGGCTGTGGATGATTTCAGGCAGCCTGTCGGGATTTGTGTGCCGTGCAAACGGCGTTTTGCGCCGCCAGTCTTGCAGATGGCGTTTCAAGACTTCTTTGTGGTAAGAAATTTGGTAAAACAAGGGGTTGATGTCGCTGAAATTGCGTCTGCGGCGCGGCGCAATGATGCCGTCGGCGGAAATATTTGGAATGCGGTTGCGGTATTTTTTGCTTTTTTGATAACGGTTTAACAGCAACCGTTCCAGCTTGCGCCGTTTGCCGATGTTTTCATTTGGATTTTTCTGCATAAACTGCACCAAAACGCTGGCAATGCCGCTACGGTTTGCGCCGAGAATGTCGGTGAACAGTTGGTCGCCTATCATCAGCGTTTCGTGTTTTGCCGCGCCCAATGTTGCCAATGCTTGCAGATAGTTGGCGGGATTGGGCTTGTTGGCATCGGCGATGTATTGGGTGGGAATGTGCTGGATAAAGCGTTCAATGCGCTGTTGGCTGTTGTTGGACAGCAGCAGCGTTTTAAAGCCGATGGCGTGGATGTGTTGAAACAAATCAATGATTTCTTGATTGGCATCATCGCCGTGGTGCACCAGCGTGTTGTCTATGTCAAAAATAAGGGCGCGATAGCCTTGCCGATACAGCGCGGCGTAATTGATTTGGAACACGTCGTTCACATAGGCATGGGGATAGAAATTGCGCAGCATTTTCTTACCCTTTCATATACTCGCACACTTTATCAATCTGCTCGGCGATGCTGCCTGAAAACTGGTTATCAAAAAACGCGCTGCCGATAGTAAACGCCCACGGTTGCGCGGCTTTGAGTTCGTCCAGCCGTTGATAGCTGTTGACGCTGCCTGCGATGCACACGGGCACGGACACGCTTTTCACCAATTCGGCATTGAGCTTGGCGGCATTGCCTGTGTAGCGGTAGCCGAGCAAATCTATGCCGTGCACGCCTTGGGCGGCGTAGCTTTGCGCTTCGGCGATGATGTCGGCGATGTTGCCGCTCAGGATGGTGGGGCGTTCAGCAAGATTACCCACAAAGGGCATATATTTCAATCGGTTGGCTTGGCAAAATTGGTTGATGGAATCGTAGAATTTTGTGCCCATCAAAATATCGCAGCCGCATTCTAGCGCGGCTTGGGCGCCTGCTAAGCCAGCTTTTTCGGTGTATTCCACCACTTCTAAAAACGTGGTTTTGCCGTCTGCTTTCATCAGAGCGAATAAGTCTTTCATTTCTTGGCGCGACAGCGGTTCTTCTTTGAAGCCCCAAAATTGGGCTTGACTGTGGCGGTTTTGCAGGTAGATTTCGCGGGCGTTGGCAACGGTGTGGTCGTTGTGGGTGAGCATAACGATTAGGTGGGGCGTGGGCATTATTATCCTTTTTGTTAAGGTGGTTGGAATTTAATGCAGCCTGAAAATAGAACACACATTTCAGGCTGCTTTTGAGTATTAAAATTGATACTTGTATTAATAAGCTATTAACGTGCCATTATTTTTTAGATTTGCCAATCAATCGGCGCGATGCCGTGTTGCGCCAAATAGGCGTTGGCTTGGGAAAAATGCTTGCAGCCGAAAAAGCCGCGATAGGCGGACAGCGGCGAGGGGTGCGGCGCGGTAAGCACCAGATGGCGGCGGCGGTCTATCATCGCGCCTTTTTTCTGCGCGTGGCTGCCCCACAGCATGAACACGATGTTTTGGCGATGCGCATTAAGCTGGGCGATGACGCGGTCGGTAAACGTTTCCCAGCCAAGGTTGGCGTGCGAATGCGCTTGGTGGGCGCGCACGGTGAGCACGGTGTTGAGCAGCAACACGCCCTGCTCCGCCCAATGGTTTAGGCAGCCTGAAACGGGAATTTGGAAGCCCGCGATGTCGTCCGCCAATTCTTTATAAATGTTCACCAGCGATGGCGGCACGCTGATGCCTTGTTGCACCGAAAACGCCAGCCCGTGCGCTTGATGCTCGCCATGATACGGGTCTTGCCCAAGGATAACGATTTTGGTTTGGGCAAACTCAGTGAGCTTAAAGGCGTTGAACACATCGGCAGCGGGCGGATAGATGGTTTGCCCGCTTTGGCGTTCGGCGCGAACGGTGGCGAGAATGTGTTGAAAATAGGGCTGGGCTTTTTCTGCGGCAAGGGCATCGTGCCAAGTCTGCATAGACTGCATGGGGTTGTCCTTTGGGATGACGGCGTTTCAGGCTGCCTATGATGCGGCATTAGGCAGCCTGAAAACTGGGCGCGTTGGGATGGTTTGAAAAATGCTTTTCAGGCTGCCTTGCTTATCCGCATCAGCATGATGCCGCCTGAAAGCGATGCAGCGCGGCATCCACTCTGGCTCGCGCTTCTGCATAACGGATGCCGTGCGTGTAATCGCGCACCAGCGGATGCTCGGCTTGATGCGGCGCGATAAACGGGCGGCGACCATCGGGCTGCGTGTTCACATTGCAATGCAAAAACATCGTGCTCGGCTCGTAGCCCGCGATGTGGTTGCAAATCATGCCGAAATAAGTGGCTTCGTGGTCGTCATCAAAATGGGCGCGGTAGTCGTTGAAACTGGCTTCGCTCACCGATACCCACACGCCGTATTCCAGCGTTTCTTCGTGGTCAATAATCGGAATGTCCAGCACCACGCGGATAAAGCGGTCGGTTTGGTCGGGATAGCGGATGATGCAAAAATTATCATCGCACTCGGCTTGGAACTGGGCGCGCTCTGCTGCGGAAAGCTCGGCATACAGGTCGGGCGCGATAAAGCCCAGCGCGGGTAAATCTTCGTGCGTTTCGTGGCAAACGGTGCAAGTGTAGGTTGTTGAATGGTCTGTCATTGTGTTGTCCTTATCAATCATTAAGCATTTTCAGGCTGCCTTGAATGATGGCGATTAGGCAGCCTGAAAACCATATTTCAATCATTTCAATCAAATTACTCGGCCTCATGCCCTTCCATCACCGCCTTCAATTCCTGATACAGTGCGCGGAAATTTTTCGGCGGCTTGTTCAATTCCGCTTCCTTACGCGCATTGCGAATCAGCGTGCGCAACGCGCCCACATCCGCGTGCGGAAAATCCGATACAAACGCCGTTAGCGCCTCGTCGCTTGCCAGCAAACGGCTGCGCGCCTGTTCCACCCGCTGCAAAAACGCATTGTGCGCTTGGTTGTCGCCTTTGAGCTTTGCCAAAAAATCGCGAATCGGCGCGGGGTCAATATCGCGCATCAGCCGCCCGATGTATTGGCGCTGGCGTTTCAACGCGCTGTTAGAGGTAATCTTTTTATACTCGCGGATGGCATCCAGCAAATCTTCGGGCAATGTGAGTTTTTTAATCGTTTCACTGGATAGCTCGGTTAATTCCATGCCCAAGTCTTGTAGCGCGTCCATCTGTTTTTTCATTTGGGTTTTGCTCACCCATTCTTCTTCGCGTTGGTTTTCCATTTTGTTTGTTAATCCTTGTTTACAAGGGGCGCAATCATAGCAAAAAATCCATGTGGCAGCCTGAAAAACTCTGCTTTTAACCGCCCAAGCCCAACGCCATCCGCGCCGAAAATTTAGCATCCTTAATATTTTTTAACGCCCAAGCAACGCGAAAACGGCTAAAATCCAGCCGTTTTTTTGTTCACAAAGCCCATTCATGTTCCAACACACCGCCAACGAACTCCAACAAGCCGCCCAAGCCGCGCTTGACCTTGCCAAACAAAAAGGCGCAACCGCTGCCGAAGTAGATTTAAGCGAATCGCTGGGGCAAAGCGTGCAAGTGCGCTGGCGCGAAATTGAACAAATAGAATATCAACAAGACAAATCGCTGGATATAACCGTGTTCGTGGGGCACAGCAAAGGCCGCGCCAGCACCGCCGATTTATCGCCTGCCGCCCTAGCCAGCACCGTTCAGGCTGCCTGCGACATCGCCCGCTACACCGCCGCCGACCCCTTTGCTGGCATCGCCGATGCCGATTTAATGGCAACGCACATCGCCGATTTAGACCGCTACCACGAATGGGATTTATCCAGCGAAAACGCCGTCGCCGTCGCCAAAGAATGCGAAGAAGCCGCGCTATCTGCCGACAGCCGCATCAGCAATTCCGAAGGCGCAAGCGTGAACACCGCGCATTTTCAATTTGTGTACGCCAATTCGCATGGCTTTTGCCAACACCAGCGCGGCACGCGCCACAGCCTATCATGCAGCGTGGTTGCCAGCGATGCCAACGGCATGGAACGCGATTATTGGTACGACTTTGCCAGCGATCACCACGATTTAGACACCCCCGCCCATATTGGCAACATCGCCGCAGAGCGCGCCACCCGCCGCCTAGCCCCGCAAAGCGTTGCCACAGGCAGCTACCCCATTCTTTTTGATGCCACCGTTGCCAACAGCCTGATTGGGCATATTGTGGGCGGCTTAACAGGTGGCGCACTCTATCGCCAAAGCAGCTTCTTGCAAGACAGTCTCGGCACGCAAATTCTCCCCAGCTTCATCAGTTTACGCGAAGAACCACACATCCCCCGCGCCCTAGGCAGCACCTATTTTGACAGCGAAGGCGTTGCCACCCAGCCGCGCTTTGTGATTGAAAACGGCATCGTGCGCGGCTATTTTTTAGACAGTTACAGCGCGCGCAAGCTCAACCAAACCAGCACAGGCAACGCAGGCGGCGCACACAATCTTTATCTAACCGCCACCGCCGAGAGCCAAGCGCAAATGCTCAACCAAATGGGCACAGGCTTGCTCATCACCGAATTGATGGGGCAAGGCGTGAATATGCTCACAGGCGATTATTCGCGCGGCGCAGCAGGATTTTGGGTGGAAAATGGCATCATCAGCCACCCCGTTTCAGGCGTCACCATTGCCGGCAGCCTGAAAGAAATGTTGCAAAACATCATCGCTACAGGCAACGATTTTCGCCGCAACGCCAGCAGCAAAATCGGCTCAATTCTAATCAGCAACATGACTGTTGCAGGAGCATAACCATGACACGCCAACCACACATTTTTTTCATCGTTCTCACCGCCGCTTTTGTGCCGTTTAGTGCCGATGCTTGCGCCCGAATGCAGCCCGTTGCCGCGTTTGTGGTACTCAACGACCAAGACGGCGACCGCGCCCTAAACCTAACCGAATGGCTTGCCGCCAGCACAGGCGACAATTTAATCGCTTCGTTTAAGCTCAACGACCCCGAAGAATTTGCCCTTTACGATATTGACCACAACGGCGTGGTGGAAGCGCGAGAATTGGGGTTTAACTCGGTACACTATCGCACCGACCCTTGTGAGCGCATTCAATCATCCAATTTTATGAACCCTAACGCCAAAAGCGTTGCCCTG
>CAUVGV010000038.1:0-13882 GCA_963551505.1 uncultured Kingella sp. | reverse complement strand
CCCGGCCCGCGCGCCCCCGCGCCGGGGGCGGGCGTCAGGCTGCCTTGGGTGGTTTGTTCGCTGGGGTCTAGCGGTTGGTGGTCGCTGGGCAATATGGTGCTGTGGCGGCTGAGGGCGGTGAAGCTGGTGTGTTGGGGGCTGCGGTAGCTGCGTGTGGGGATGGGGGTGGCTTGGTAGGCGGGCTGGGGTTCGTCCGTGGAGGCTTGGTTTGGTTTCAGGCTGCCTGTGTATTGCGGCAAGGCGAGGGTGTTGTGCCATTGGATGTGCTCGGGGTGTTGCGCGATGAAGTTTTGCCAGCTTTGGCGGTAGGCTTGGGCTTGGATGTAGGCGTATTCGTCTTTTTTGCTTTTGCCTTTTTCGGGTTGCTGGTGTTGGATGAGGTAGGCGAGGGGGCTGTTTTCGGTTTGGGGGTAGCTGGCGATGTAAATGTTGAGCTGTTCTTCAGCGCGGGTGAGGGCGACGTAGAGCAGGCGCAGGTCTTCGGAGCGTTGTTCGGTTTGGGCTTGTTGTCGGTCGCTATCGGTGAGCTGGGTTTTGTGGATGAGCTGGGCTTGGTGGTTTTGGTGGATGATTTGCCATTCGGGGGGCTGTTGGTTGCGGGCTTTCCAGACGAACGGGCAGTATACGACGGGGTATTGCAGCCCTTTGGCGGCGTGCATGGTTACAATTTTGACGAGATTTTCGTCGCTTTCCAGGCGCAAGAGGGCGTGGTCTTGGGGGTTGGCGTTGTCGCGGCTGGCTTGGATTTGTGCGCCGAGCCATTGTTGCAGTGCGCTGGGGGGGTGTCCTTTTTCGTCTTGGGTGGCTAGGATTTCTAGGATTTGGTGGAGATTGGTTAGGGTGCGATCGTTGCGTTGGGCGAGTAGGGTGGTTTCGGCGTGGGATTGGTGGAGAAATTGTTGTAGGGCGGGGTAGATGCCGTGTTGTTGCCATGTTTGGGCGGCTTGGTGGGCGGCATCGGTCCATTGGGTGAGCTGGGCTTCGTTTTGGTTGAGCTGTTGGATTTGCGCGGCGGTGTGGTTGTATAGGCAGCCTGAAAGTAGGTAGATAAGGTGGGCTGTGCGTTGGGGGTTGAGTATGAAGCTCATCAGGGCGTAGATGGCTTGGGTTTCTTCTTCGGCGTAGATGCTGTCGCGGCTGAGTAGCACGCTTTGGATGTTGTGTTTTTTGAGCTGGCGTTGCATGAGCGTGCCTTCTTTGCGGGCACGCACAAGGATGGCAATTTGCCCTGCGCTGATGGGGGTTTTGCCTTGGGCGCGGGCGGTTAATGTGGCGGCGATTTCTTGGGCGCACCATTGGGCGGCGCGTTGGGTGAGTGTGTCGCTGTTGTCGGCGGCGGGGTCTTGGTTGAGCCATGTTAGGCGCAGGGGGGCGATGCCGCTGGGCAGTTTGCTTTCGCTGCGGGCGGCTTGGGCGGGGATGTAGGGGATTTTGTCTAGCGCGAAGGGGTTGGGGCGGGAGAATAGGGCGTTGAGTGTTTGAATTAGCGCGGCGTGGCTGCGGTGGTTTTGGGTTAGGGTGTGGCGGTTGGTGCTGGGGACGGTGTCGGCGGCGTTTAGGTAGGCGTAGATGTCTGCGCCGCGAAAGCTGTATATGGCTTGTTTGGGGTCGCCGACCATGTAGCAGGCGGGTTTTGGGTTACGCTCGTTGCACTCGTTTTGGCTGTGCACAAACTCGCTTTGCTCGTTTTGGCTGTGCACAAACTCGCTTTGCTCGTTTTGGCTTCGCCGAAATTCGCTTTGCTCGTTTTCAGGCTGCCTTTGGGTGGGCATAAAGATGGCTTGGAAGATGGCGTATTGCAGGGGGTCGGTGTCTTGAAATTCGTCGATTAGGGCGGTTTGCCAGTTGGCGGCAAGGGCTTGGGCTAGGGCGGATGCGTGGGGGTTTTGCGGGCTTAGGGCGTGGTAAACATCCAGCAGCAAGTCGTCAAATTGGCGATTGGGGCTGGTTTTTTTGTTGGCTTCGTTTTGCGCGCGCAGGTAGTGGATGATGTTGTGGGCAAGCTGGATAAGAGCTTGCTCTTGGGCTTGGATGCAGCGTTGGGCGGCGGTGGCGAGTGCGCCGAGGGTGGTGTCGATTAGAGCAAGCGGCTCTGCGGGCTGTTGGATTTTTTGTTTGGTTTTTTTGTCTTGATTGGCTTTGCTTTGCAGAAATTCGGCGGTGAAGATGGTTTGGATGTGTTTGCTTTCGGTGAGCAGTTCCCAAATGGTGGCGGGGCTGGGGCAGCCTGAAAATTGGTGGAGCTGGGCGAAGCGGTCTTCGCAGCGGGCGGCGTTGTAGCTTTGTTTGTTGAGATGGGGGTGCAGTTGCCAGAAGGCGGTTTGGATTTGGGGAAGCTGGGCGCAAACGTGTTGCCATGCTTGTTGAAAGGCTTGCTGGGTTTGGGCGATGTGGGCGTTTTCAGGCTGCTGAAATTGGAGATAGGGGCGGGCTAGGTAGGGGGCGAGGGCGTGCAGTTGTTTTTCGGGGGTTTGGTTGTGTTGGTAAACAAGCTGGGCTTGGCTGGGGTTGGGGGCAATTTGGGTGCGCCAGTAGTCTTGGATGGCGGTTAGGTTGGGGTTGTCGCTGGGGTCGTCGTTGAGTTGGATGTTGAACGGGGCTTGGCAGTAGAAAGCGAAATCTTGCAGGATGCGTTGGCAGAAGCCGTGGATGGTGTAGATGGCGGCGTTGTCAAAATTGCTGATGGCGGCGGTTAGGCGCAGTTGCAGGCGTTCTTGGCTTTCGCTGGCTAGGGCTTGGTTGAGCAGGTTGAATAGGAAATCGTCGGGGCGGTTTTTGTCGTCTAGGCTGTTTTGGCGCAGGGTTTCAGGCTGCGTTTGGGCGTTGGGCGTGCGTTTGAGTGCGGTTAGGGCTTGGTCTAGGCGGGCGCGCAGGCGGGTTTTAAGCTCGGCGGTGGCGGCTTTGGTGAAGGTTACGACTAGGATTTGTTCTACGTTTTGTTTTTCCAGCAGCACAAGGCGGGTGACCTGGGCGGCGATGTTCCTTGTTTTGCCTGTGCCTGGGGTGGCGTCTATATGATGCGTGCGGTGAACGGGGATGGTGAGCGGGTTGAGTGGGGCGGGGGTGGTCATGATAAGGCAGCCTGAAAATGGGGAAACGATGGGACAATGATAGCACGGTGGGGTGTTTTTAGGCGGCGTGGTAAAATCGCGTTTTGTTTATTGGAAAGGGTTGGCAATGGCGATTAAACGATTAGGCAGCGGGGCGCGGCTATCGGAAGCGGTGGTGGCGAACGGTTTTGTGTTCTTATCGGGCATGGTGCCTGAAATGGGCGGCGACATCACGGCGCAAACGGCGGATGTGTTGCGGCAGATTGATGATTGGCTGGCGCAATGCGGCTCGGACAAGGCGCATATTGTGGAGGCGACGATTTTTTTGGCGAACATGGCGGATTATGCGGGGATGAACGCGGCTTGGGATGCTTGGGTGAATGCGGCACATTCGCCCGCGCGCGCTTGCGTGGAAGCGAAGTTGGCAAAGGAGGAATGGTTGGTGGAAATTAAAGTTTCGGCGGTGGTGAAGCCAACAAAGGCAGCCTGAAAACGGGCTTTGCCGTTGCATCATCACCTTGCCAACCCGTCTAAAATCATTTTCAGGCTGCCTCAATAGCCTGTTTATAAAAAGGAAAATTTATGACTACTCAAATCCAAGCCGTCGCCTTTGACCTAGACGGCACACTCTGCGATTCCATCCCCGACCTTGCCGCCGCCGCCAACGCCATGCGCCAAACGCTCGGCATGAGCGCGCTGCCCGATGCCACCGTGCAAAGCTATGTGGGCGACGGCATCGGCGTGCTGGTGCACCGCGCCCTCACCGACAACCCGCAAGGTACCGCTTCTGACGCGCAATGGCAACAAGGCTACACCGCCTTTATCCAACATTATGCCGACCACATCGCCGACCACACCCGCGCCTACCCCGAAACCGAAGCAGGCTTGGGGCTGCTGCAATCGCTGCGCATCCCGCTTGCCGTTATCACCAACAAAAACGAAATCCTCGCCGTGAAACTGCTCAAAGCCTTGAAGCTGGATGGCTATTTCAGCATCGTCATCGGCGGCGACACCTTGCCGCACAAAAAACCCAGCCCCGAGCCGCTGCGCCACGTCGCCCAAGTGCTCGGCGTGAACGTGGCAAACATCATCATGGTGGGCGATTCCAAAAACGACATCCTCTCCGCCAAAGCCGCAGGCAGCATCGCCGTGGGCGTAACCTTTGGCTACAGCGACATGGCGCAACTGAGCCAAGACCCCGCCACCAAGCCCGATTGGACGATTAACGCCCTGCCCGATATTTACGCCCATCTGCGCGTGCAACAGCCCGAAGCATAATCCACCCACCAAAGGCAGCCTGAAAATCGGTTTTACCCCATTTCAGGCTGCCTCAATCTACATTGTTTACACCCCACCATGCCCCAGCCCAAATCCCTACGCGCCCGCGCCCTAGACATCCTTGCCCGCCGCGAAGTCAGCCGCCAACAGCTTTACCGCAAACTCGCCCCCTACGCCGAAGACCCCGATGAACTGGAAGCCGTGCTCGCCGAATTTGCCGAACGCAACTGGCAATCCGATGAACGCTACACCGAAGCCTACATCCATAGCAAAAGCCGCAAACACGGCACGCAACGGCTCAAACAAGCCCTAGCCGCGCAAGGCATCGACGACAGCCTTATCCGCGAATACCTGCCCGATGCCCCAACCGAGCAAGCCCACGCCAACCAAGTGCTGCGCAAAAAATACCCCGCCCCCCCCGCCGACTACGCCGAAAAACAAAAGCAACTGCGCTTTCTGGTCTATCGCGGCTTTGATTTGGACACCGCCCACCATGCCGTCAAACACGCATGGGATGAGGACGACGAATAAACCCGTATGCACGGCGGTTGTGGATACGGGTTTATCGTTTCAGGCTGCCTTGGATGCAGCCTGAAAACGCCAAATGTAGGATGGGCAACTCGCTTGCCCACCATTGCTGGCAATGTTCAGTTGAGCAAGCGAGTTGCCCGCCCTACGAGTGCTTGAACGCGGGCGCAATGATTAGGCAGCCTGAAAAGCTATCCCGCGCCTCCTACGGCTTGCGTGCAAGCCGTGCACTGGCTAAAAATACAGAAGCAGCCTGAAAAGGGATAATCCCGTTTTCAGGCTGCCTCAAATTACTTAGAACCTGTATTCATTGCCAAAATGAATACAGGGGATACAGGGTTATGTTTTCAGGCTGCCGATTGCGCTTGTGGCACAAGAGGCAGCCTGAAAATCATTTTGCGCTGGCTGTGTGGCGGTTATTCCGCAGCGGGCGCAGTCGTTTCCACTTGTTGCAACGCAGGTTTGTTGCTGTTGCCATCGTGTTGCACGCTCACCGCGCGGGCGGGAACGATGGTGGAAATGGCGTGTTTGTACACCATTTGCGTAACCGCCGTGTTGCGCAGCAGCACAACATATTGGTCAAACGATTCCACTTGCCCTTGCAATTTAATGCCGTTTACCAAATAAATGGAAACGGGAACGTGTTCGCGGCGTAATGCATTCAAAAAAGGGTCTTGTAGAAGTTGTCCTTTGGTTGTCATTGTTATTAAACTCCAATGTTATTATTGTGAACCTGTTTTCAGGTTCAAAAACGGGCGCAAACGCCCAGCCGTAAAGGTTTTGAATTGTAATTCAAACCGCTGCTTTTACCAAATTGTTTTTGTTATTTGGCTTATAATTTTTGACCGTAATCATATTCACTGCGCAAAAATGCGTTTTCAGGCTGCCAAACCATGACTTTCCCACCCACCTTGTTCCCCTATCTTTCGCAAACGGGCGTGCAAAGCATTGCCGGCTTAACCGCGCTGGCGATTTCGCCCGATGAACGCGCCGAGCATGCGGCGGTGTTGCGCCAAATTCTCACCGAGCAAAACGGCTATTTGTCGCGCGAACAATGCGGCGCGTATTACCCCGCCGAGCTGTTGGAATATGCTCTGTATCACCACAAGCACTATCAGGCATACACGATTAGCGTGTTGATTTTGCTGCAAACGGCGGTGCATCGCAGGCAACTGTCGCCCGATTTGGACATGGCGGCGGAGCGCTATTGGCACGAGACGCGCGAGACTCTGCCCGCAACCATGCAGCAGGCGTTGGATGGGGCGTTTCGCTATGTGGCGGAGATGTTTCGGTGGATTGAGTGAAGCATTTTCAGGCTGCCGATGTATGCGCCAGGCGCCAAACCGTAAAACACAACATTAACTTAATCAACACCATAAGGCAGCCTGAAAACGAGTAAAGCACGTTTGGGCGAAGATAATCGCATCGCAACCGTTTTAGCTTCGCAACTCCGCTTCGCTACGCAGGCTGCCGCAATCTAGGCAAAAGCAAAACCATGAAACTCAACCCCCAACAACAAGCCGCCGTGGAATATTTGGGCGGCGCATTATTTGTGCTGGCTGGCGCAGGCAGCGGCAAAACGCGCGTGATCACCGAAAAAATCGCCTACATGATCACGCAGGCGGGCTACAAGCCGCACCACATCGCCGCGATTACCTTTACCAACAAGGCGGCAAAAGAAATGCAGGAACGCGTGTCGGCGCGACTGGGGCGCGAGCAAACGCGCGGCTTGACCATGTGCACGTTTCATTCGCTGGGGATGCGGATTTTGCGTGAGGAAGCACAACACATTGGCTATAAAAAGAATTTTTCTATTTTGGATGCGTCCGATAGCGCGCGCATTGTGGGCGAATTGCTGGGCAGCACGGGGCGCGAGGCGGTGTTTAAGGCGCAGCATCAGATTTCGCTGTGGAAAAACAATTTGCAAACGCCCGATGATGCTTTTCAGGCTGCCGATGATGAATGGAGCAAGCAAGTGGCGCAGGTGTATGCGGCGTATCAGGCGACGCTGGAAAATTATCAAGCGGTTGATTTTGATGATTTAATTCGGCTGCCCACGCTGCTGTTGCAGCAAAATTCGGAGGTGCGCTTAAAGTGGCAACAGCGTTTGCAATATTTATTGATTGACGAATGCCAAGACACCAACGCTTGCCAGTATGCGCTGATGCGCGCGCTGGTGGGCTTGGAGGGGCGGTTTACGGCGGTGGGCGATGACGACCAGTCTATTTATGCGTGGCGCGGGGCGAATATGGAGAATTTGCGCCGTTTGCAAGAGGATTATCCGCAGATAAAAATCATCAAATTGGAGCAGAATTATCGTTCCACCGCGCGGATTTTGAAGGTGGCAAACCAAGTGATTGCCAACAATCCCAAGCTGTTCCCCAAAACGCTGTGGTCGCAGCTGGGCGAGGGCGAAGTGGTGCGCGTGGTGGCGTGCCAAAGTGAAACGCACGAAGCGGAATTTGTGGCGCAGCAGATTGCACGGAACAAGCTGATTTACGGCGCAAATTTTGCCGATTTTGCCATTTTGTATCGCGGCAACCACCAAGCGCGGCTGTTTGAAGACGCGCTGCGCTCGGCGCGGATTCCGTATCAGATTTCGGGCGGGCAAAGTTTTTACGACAAGGCGGAGATTAAAGACGTGTTGTCGTATTTGCGCCTGCTGGCGAACCCCGATGATGACCCCGCATTTTTACGCGCGGCAACCACGCCCAAGCGCGGCATTGGCGACACCACGCTGGGCAAACTCAACGATTATGCCAAGCAACACGAATGCAGCTTGTTTCAGGCTGCCCAAAGCATGGAAGCGTTAGCCGCATTGAACGCGAAAAACCGCGAAGCGGTGCAGCAGTTTGTGTATTTGATGCAGGATTATCAAGCGCGGGCAGCAGCAGATGATGCGGGCGAAGTGGTGCAAAATTTGTTGCAAGAGATTGAATACGAAACCTATTTGGCAGGCGCGGAAGAGAACAGCAAGGCGGCGGAAATCCGCTGGAAAAATGTGCAGGATTTGGCAGGCTGGTTGGCGAAAAAAGGCGAGGAGGGCGAGAAAAAACTGATTGAACTCACGCAAACCATCGCGCTGATGACGCTGCTGGAAGGGCGCGATGAGGGCGAAGTGGACGCGGTGAAAATGTCCACCTTGCACGCATCCAAAGGCTTGGAATATCCGTTTGTGTATTTGGTCGGCTGCGAAGAAGGGCTGTTCCCCCACGCCGACAGCGTGGAAGCAGGTGCGTTGGAAGAAGAGCGGCGGCTGATGTATGTGGGCATCACCCGCGCCAAGCAACAGCTCACGCTCACGCATTGCATCAAACGCAAGCGGCAAGGCACGTTTGTGTTCCCCGAGCCGAGCCGTTTTATCAACGAAATGCCGCAGGGCGATTTGGATATTTTGGGGCGCAAGGGCGGCAAGCCGATTGTGTCCAAAGAAGAGGGGCGCGAACGGCTGGGGGATATGCTGGCGAGGTTGAAAGCGAAAACGGGGCGGGAGTAGCGTTTCAGGCGGCTGCCTTTGGGCAATGCAAAGGCAGCCTGAAACCTTTGTAAAAATCCCAAAAACCCCAAAAACCCCGTAGGTACAACCTGATAACATCCTTTACACCGCAACCCAAAGACATCGTTTACATCCACAGGAAAATTTTTATCATTTAACTCACCACAAAATGATGAAAGCCGCACTATGCCTTGGAATGAAACGAACATCATGGAGCAACGCATCCAATTTATCCAAGCATGGCTCACCAGACGTTACACCAAAGTTGAGCTATGCAAACAATTCAACATCAGCCGCCCAACGGCTGATAAATGGATTAAACGCCATCAGCAGGTGGGGTTTGACGGACTGGCTGAGTTATCTCGCCGACCTCAGCACAGTCCCAATGCCACACCATAATGGATTAGCGAATGGCTGGTTGTCGAGAAGCTCAAACGTCCTGACTGGGGCGCAAAAAAATTACTTGACCTGTTTGCTCGCACGTTTCCTGCACAACACAAACCCGCAGACAGCACAGGAGACTTAATCCTTGCCCGCGCAGATTTGGTGAAACCGCGCAAACGCCGCCGCAAAGTCAGCGCAGATACACAGCCCTTTAACGAATGCACCGCCGCCAACAGCACATGGAGCGTAGACTTCAAAGGACAGTTTGCCCTAATCGCAAACTCTGCTATCCCTTAACCGTAACCGACCATTTCAACCGTTACCTGTTGCTGTGTCAGGCGTTAAGCAGCACTCAGCGTGCGCCCGTAACCGCTTTGTTTGAGCGTCTGTTTACCGAATTTGGCTTACCATGGGCAATCCGCTCCGACAACGGCGCACCCTTTGCTTCAACCGCATTGGGCGGTATCAGCCACTTGTCTAAATGGTGGATTGACTTGGGCATTCGCCCAGAGCGCATTCAACCTGCCCATCCTGAGCAAAACGGACGGCACGAACGCATGCACCGCAGCCTGAAAGACAGTCTTCATGCTCGTCTAGACAAAATGGAACAAGACTTGTGCGCCCAACAAGTGGTGTTTGATGCCTTTGTCCGCGAATACAACCATGAACGTTCTCACGAGGGTATCGGACGTAAAACGCCATCCGAATGCTATACCCCGTCCAACCGTTTATACACAGGCAGGATAGAGCCTTATGACTATGGCAAGGGTGTTGCATTACGCCAAGTGAAAGGCAGCGGCGAAATTAAATGGAAGGGTAAAACCTTGTATTTAAGCCAAGTGCTTGCCCATGAAGCGGTGGCGTTTGTGCCTTATGCGGATGGGGTGTGGCATATTTTTTACCGTTTTCACTTTCTTGGTCAGTTTGATGAGCGAGAGGGGAAAATTATTCCCGCAACTAGCTGGCATATGAAACCTTCGAAATCCTGACGATGTAAAGGATGTCCTTAGGGAAATATGTAAAGGGTGTCTGTGTTGTACAGTTAGGGGGTTGTTGTTTAACCTACCACTCCCATCCTAGTCTTCCCCCGCCAACGGGAGAAGAAAAAGCCGAGCAGCAGACTGAAATGTGGGAGCGGATTAAGGACAAGCGGGCGCAATCGTGCCATGCGGGTATTTACATTAACTCCATCAAAAAATGGATACACAGCGACCTAGATAGCCGCCAGCAATACACCTTTTTGCGCACGCTGGATAAGCTGCCCGAAGACCTAGTATGGAAAACTCTAGACAACAGTTTTGTGCCGATGACCCGCGCGCTGTTGGACGAGTTGAGCTTAAAGCTAATTGCCGATGAGCAGCACGATTTCCAAAATGCCGAGCGACACAAAGCTGCGATGCTGAAAGCAGAAAACCCGCTGGAATACGACTATTCAAGCGGTTGGAGCGCGGCGGATTTGATGAATAAGGAGGTGCAGTGCAACATGGATAACCGCGTTGTACTCGCGCTGTATAAAGGCAATCGCAGCGGCAAATGGTACAGCCCAAGCGTGCTGCAAGCGCGGCTGGGTGATTGGCTGATACGAAAATTCACACGCAGCCCTTACAGCCATTGCGAGATTGCTGTGGTGGTGAGCAATGGGCAATACGACTGCTATTCCGCCAGCCTGCGCGATGGCGGCGTGCGCAAGAAAACCATGCCGCTGCCTGCGGATAAATGGGACTTAATCCCCATCAACCAGCTTGATGCCTATATTGATGTGCTGAATTATTTTGCGCAAACGCGCGGCAAACCGTATGACTTTGTCGGTGCGTGCGGCGTGGTGCTGGGCATCAAAGGCAGCCTGAAAAAGTGGTTTTGCTCGGAGTGGTGCGCAGCGGCATTGGGGCTGCAATATCCTGACCGATATAGCCCGCAAGAGTTGGCGAATTGGTTGGGGCAGCCGAATAAAAGCCAAGAAATTCTAAATAGTAGGTTAAAATCTTATTTTTCAACTGTGGAGAATAAGCATGGAAAACAATGATCCTGATGAATTTCAACTTTTGATTGAGCAAGGCGTTGTCAGCAATGAACAGAAAGCAGCAGAGCTTGAAAAATTGGGCTATGTGAAGGTAACGCCCGAGGGATTTAATGATGTCTGCAAGGAGTTTGCGGAGAAAATGAAAGAAAAGTATCCCGAAACAGAGGTGCCAACTTGGGACGATTTTAAAAAGAGTATCGCCCAGCAAAGCAAACAAGATATGTGGGATATGTTGCTAAGAGCAGCAGGGCAGAAATTTTAATCATCAAGGCAGCCATTTTCAGGCTGCCTTTTTCTTTGGAGAAAAATATGGATTTAAATGGCAGAAAGGAGCGGCAATGCCAGTAAACACAATCAACACCGCTGCAGCGGTCAATATCAGCGCAATCGGCATCGCGGGGACGTTTTTTGGTATGCCGATTGAAGCCCTTGTGTTGGGCGCCGTCGGCGGCGCGGTGGCACTTGGACGCAGCGAACCGAGCGGACGGCGGCAGGCTGTTTCGGGCTTGATTGCCAGCATGATGTTGGCGGGGACGCTATCGCCCTTGCTGGTGGAACTGGGCACTAACTACCTGCATCTATCTGATACCGCGCTGTTAAAGGCGTTTGTGCCGTTTGTGATTGGCGCGACGTGGCAATGGTTTTTGCCGAAATTGACGGTGATCGCAGAAGCGTAGTTGCAGAAAATCTTTAAAAAAGGAGACGGTCAATGAACGAGTATTTGGATATGCTTTGCGGCATGATTATTTTTGTTTATTGCGCGTGTCGTTTGGGTGGGCGAACGTGGAAGTGGCACGATTTGGAGTTTTGGGCGCACTTGGTGCTGATTGGCAGCGCGGTTGCGATTGTGGCGCAGCGGGAAAGTATCCCCACGGAAGCGGTGCTGTTTCGGCTGGGCGTGGCGGCGTATTTTATGGCGCAGACGTGGAAAATTTGGCAGATGCAGCGAAAGATGAGAAAGGCAGCCTGAAAATTTTCGCCCCTGATGGGGCTTTTTTTATGGAGTAAAAACATGAGTTTTAAACTAGGCAATACCAGCCAGCAACGCCTTATTGGCGTGCATCCTGATTTGGTGCGCGTGGTGCGCCGCGCAATTGAGCTTTCCAGCATGGATTTTGCCGTGAACGAAGGTTTGCGCACGGTGGAACGCCAACGCCGCCTTGTGGCTTCGGGCGCATCTCAAACGCTCAACAGCAAGCATTTGAAACAGGCAGATGGCTTTGGGCACGCGGTGGACATTGTGCCGTGGGGCGATTTTGACGGCAACGGCACGAGCGAGATTTCGTGGCATTGGGCGCATTATTACCCGCTGGCGGAAGCGATGCGGCAGGCAGCGAAAGAATTAGGCGTGCGCGTGCGCTGGGGCGGCTGTTAGCAATGTTTGAACGATACCAGCAAGCCTGCGCAGGAGTTGGTGGCGGATTACAGCGCGGCACGGCGGGCGGCGGGGAAGAAGGTGTTTATGGATGGACCGCATTTTGAGTTGTGCTGAACGGAGCTTATCGGATGAATATTTACTGGAAATTTGGGCTGGTGGCATTCGCCATTTCAGGCTGCCTGATGTATGGGCGGCAGGAATATCGGCGCGGGCATCAAGCCGCAACGGCTTACTACGAAAAGCAGGCTTTGGAAGCCGAAAACGCGCGGGTAAACGCCGTGCGCCAAACCGAACAGCAAGCTGCGCAAACCTACGTGGCGAAATTGCAAACCATTGAACAGGAGAAACAAAATGCACAAACTGCTAACGCTACTCTGCGCCGTGAGCTTGACCGCTTGCAGCAGCGTGTCGCCCAACAAAGTCGTCAAGGAGCAAGTGTTAAAAACTTGCCCCAAGCCGCCCGCCCATCCGCCGATGCAAACGCTGCCCAAGGCTGGGTTTTACTCGGAGAGTGCGGCAAACGCTATGCGGCAATGGCTGAAATAGCGGATACGCAGCGCGATAAGCTGGCAGAGTGGCAGGCTTGGGGGGAAGCGGTGGATGCAACTGTACGGTAAAGGCGTATGAGTGGGCAACAACGAATGTTGCCGTTTGGCTATTTCAGGCTGCCTTATAGCAAATCAATAAAATCAGCCCACGCCTGCATCATCTCTGTTCGTTGTTGGAGAAATTTCGCGTGAAAATAGGCTGCATCTGTCCTGCTTTCGTTTGCGTGTGCCAGTTGCGCGTCAATATATTCTTTGGGATAGCCCATTTCAATCAGATGCGTAGCAGCGGTTGCGCGGAAATCGTGTCCCGTAATTCGTGCGCCGATATATTCTAATGCGCGGTTAATGGTAGTTGCGCTGATTAAATCATCAGGGCGTTTACTGTTGGGAAAAAGCAATCTGCCATTGCCTGATAAATGGTGTAGCTCGTGAAGCAAAGTTTGCACTTGGCGCGATAATGGGACGGTATGCGGACGGCGGCGTTTCATCTTGTCGGCGGGGATAATCCATAATTCGCGCTCAAAATCAAATTGCTGCCATTCTGCGCGGCGGATTTCTATTGTACGCAAAGCTGTGTAAAGCAGCAGCCATAACGCGGTTACTACAATGTGCGTGCCGTTGTATTGTTTTAGCCCATGCACTAATTCGGTTAATTCTTGTTTACTCATGGCTTGCGCGTGAACAATCGGCGGACGCGAAAAATAATCTACAAACGCATCGGCTGGGTTATGTTCTGCTCGCATGGTGCGGATTGCTACACGAAAAACTGCGCTAATGCGGGCACGGATATTGATGCCTGTTACAACGATATTTTTTCGGCGGCATTTTTCCAGACATACCATGACTTGTTGCGGGGTGATGCTGCTGATAGGCAGATTGCCAATAATGGGATAAACGTAATTTTTGAAATCTCGCTCAATTCCCCTGATATAAGCGGGTGTGGCGCGTTTTTCGTTTATCCACTCTTGGGCAACTGTTTTGAAAGTGTGCTCGTTTGCTGCGATATTTTGCGCCAGTTGCGCGGCGCGGTCATGGGTTGGATTGATGCCTTGCGCTACTTTTAATTTGGCTTCTTGCGCTTGCTGACGCGCCTGTTGCAGCCCAACGGCGGGATATTTGCCTATGGTGTAGGTGTATTCTTTTTTGGGTAGTGTCCTAAAAAGTATGCTGCCTATTTTTTAATCATCACACGCAACCATT
>CAUVGV010000037.1:0-13984 GCA_963551505.1 uncultured Kingella sp. | reverse complement strand
CAGCGGGGGCAACGAGTTGCCCACCCTACGGTTTTCAGGCTGCCTTTGGCTGGGGCAGCCTGAAATATGATGCGGGGCTTGGGCGCGGGGGCGAATGGTGGGCAGCCTGAAATGTTTGCTCGCGCCCCTACGGCTTGCTGGCAAGCCGTGCGCTGGCGAAAGTCGGGTTGGGCGGGCGATGGGTTTTAGTTTTGCAACTCCGCTGCGCGCCGTGGGCTGCCTAAATGGTGTAATCGTAGTCAATCACCAGCGGGGCGTGGTCGGAAAATTTGGTTTCTTTGTACACATGGGCGGCTTGGGCGGTGGCGGCGAGGGCGGGGGTGGTCATTTGGTAGTCTATGCGCCAGCCGACGTCGTTGGCGTAGGCTTGCCCGCGGTTGCTCCACCATGTGTAGCCTGCGATGTTGGGGTAGAGGGTGCGCCATGTGTCCACCCAGCCTAGCTCGGTTATCACGCGTCCTATCCATGCGCGTTCTTCGGGCAAAAAGCCTGAGTTTTTTTGGTTGCCTTTCCAGTTTTTTAGGTCTATGTTTGGGTGGGCGATGTTCCAGTCGCCGCACACGACGATGTCGCGCCCTGTGGCGATTAAATCGGCAAGTATGGGGTAAAACGCGTCTAAAAATTGGTATTTATAGGCTTGGCGTTCTTCTGCGCTGGTGCCGCTGGGCAGGTAGAGGGAGATGACGCTGAGGTTGCCGAAATCGGCGCGGACGTATCGTCCTTCGCTGTCAAATTCGGGCTGCCCTAAGCCGATTTGCACGGCATCGGGCTGGCGTTTGCTGTAAATGGCGACGCCGCTGTATCCGCGTTTTTGGGCGCAATGCCATACGCCGTGCATGCCGTGCGGTTGGCGCATTTCGGGGGTGAGGTCGGCTTCTTGGGCTTTGAGTTCTTGCAGGCAGATGATGTCGGCTTGGGATTGGGCGATGTAGTCTAGAAAGCCTTTTTTGTAGGCGGAGCGGATGCCGTTTACGTTGGCGGTGATGATGCGCATGGGGGTTCCTTTGTGTGGGGTGGGGATTATTGAGGCAGCCTGAAAAGCGGGTTTGGGTTTTAGCTTCGCAACTCCGCTTCGCTCCGCAGGCTGCCTATTGTGTTTAGGGCGAATAGGCAGCCTGAAAGTGGGCAACGCTATTCGTGATACGGATTGTGCTGCGTTTCCAGCAGCAGCCGATATTGCAGGCGGATAAATTCGTCTAGCACGGCTTGTTGGATGTCTAGCCGCTGGGTGATGGGGGCGGCGAAGCGGACAACGAGTTTGTAGGTTTTGTCGTCGTGTGGCACGCGGTTGATGCGGGTGCGGGCGGCGGGGGTGAAGAAGAGTTGTTGCACTTGCACGGCTTCAAAATATTGGATGATTTCGGGCGTGTAGGGGGCGCACCATTGGTCTAACACGGCTTGCAGCTTGGGCACGATGGCATCGGAATCCAGATGAATCGGCACGGGGATTTCAAAGGTGTGCACAACGTATTGCCCAAAAATGCTGTCGCGCTGCACGGTTTGGCTGAGCAGCAGGCTGTTGGGGAAGGAAACGGTGCGCCCTGATAAATGCCCAATCAGCGGGTTTTCCACGATTTGCATCATCAGGGTGTTGAATAGGTTGATGTCCACCACACGCCCGCGAACATGGGCGATTTCAATGTAGTCGCCCACGGAATATTGCCGCGTGGCAAAGCGCAGCAGGCTGCCTGAAAGGCACATAATCAGCTCTTTGGTGGCGACCACGGTGGCGGCAGCCAGCGCAACCATAGACAGCGCAAAGGTTTGGATTTGGCTGCCCCACACCATCAGCAGCCCGAACAAAATGGCAATCAGCGAGACGTTGCGGCTGACCACCAGCGCGCGGCGTTTGTGTTCCAAATCCCAATCGGGGTGGCTTTTGAAATGGGCGTAGAGCCAGATTTCTTTGGCAAGCAAGACGAGGGGAAACAGCAAAATGGTGAGTATCCATTGCTCGGATAGGGGGATTTTGGCGAGCCATTGGTGGAGGGTGTTGAGCATGGTGTGTCCTTGTGTTTTGTTTTCAGGCTGCCTCTATTGGCTGAACCGCATCACGCAAAGGCAGCCTGAAACGCCTGTTGCTGCGCAGCGGTAAGTTGCGCGATGCCTTGCTGTGCCAGCGCCATCAGCGCGTTCAATTCGGCAACGCTGAACGCCGCGCCTTCTGCTGTGCCTTGAATTTCAATAATATTTTCAGCGTTCAGCATCACAATGTTCACATCGCTGTCGCAGCCCGAATCTTCGGGGTAATCCAAATCCAGCAGCGGCACGCCGTTTACGATGCCTGCGGAAATGGCGGCAACGCTGCCGATGAGCGGATTGGCGGGCAATGTGCCGTTATCCAGCAATTTTTGGATGGCGATTTGGAGCGCAACAAATGCGCCCGTGATGCTGGCGGTGCGCGTGCCGCCGTCGGCTTGGATGACATCGCAGTCAATCAAAATTTGGCGTTCGCCCAACAGGGCTAAATCCACGCAGGCGCGCAGGCTGCGCCCAATCAGCCGCTGGATTTCTTGCGTGCGCCCCGATTGCTTGCCCGCAGCGGCTTCGCGTTTCATGCGCGATTGGGTGGAGGCGGGCAGCATGCCGTATTCCGCCGTTACCCAGCCTTGATTTTTGCCGCGCAGAAACGGCGGCACGTTTTCGTCCACCGTGGCGGTGCAGATGACTTTGGTGTTGCCGCACACCATCAACACCGATCCGTTGGCATGGGGCAGAAAATTGGGCGTGATGGTTACGGGGCGCAGTTGGTGGGCGGCGCGGGCGGTGCGAATGTGGCTCATGGTGGGCTTTCGGGTGGGTTGAAATGGGCGAAATTATAGCGGGTTTGCGGGGTGGGCTAAACAGGCAGCGATGAGGCAGCCTGAAAATCATTTTAGCGGCATTTCGCTTTGTTTCAGGCTGCCCATCCGCTTTGTGTTACCATAGCCCCGTTTTTCAACGTTCAACAAAGGAAAAAACATGACCGTACGCAGCATGACAGGCTTTGCCAACGCCCAAGGCGAAATTGCAGGCAAACGCATAGAGTTGGAACTTCGCGCCGTAAACCACCGCTTTTTAGACGTGCAATTTAAAATCCCCGACGATTTGCGCGTGCTAGAAGGCGCGATGCGCGAGCTGATTAGCAGCAAAGTTTCGCGCGGCAAGCTAGAATGCCGCATCCAGCTTGCCAACATCGCCAACAGCGCAGGCAGCTTGCATATCAACCAAAATTTGGTGAACGAGCTTGCCGAGCTGGGCAGCAAATGGCGCAAGAAACACAACGATTTGGGCAAGCTCACCATTGCCGATATTTTGCGCTTTCCCAACGTCATCATCAGCGCAGACGTGGACAGCGAAGCCTTGCAAGACACCGTGTTGCAGCTATTGGCGCAAGCGGTGGATGATTTTGTTGCCAGCCGCGAGCGCGAGGGCGAAAAGCTGCAAGCGCATATTTTGGAACGGCTGGATTTGATGCAAGCCATTATCGGCGCGTTGGAAGAATTGTTCCCACAGCTTTTGCAAGAACATTTGGCACGCAGCCGCCGCCGTTTGCAAGAAGCCGTGGTCAGCATTGACGAAGACCGCCTAAAACAAGAATTTGCGCTGTATATGCAAAAAGCCGATGTGGACGAAGAATTTAACCGCCTGCACACGCACATCACCGAAGTGCGCCGCATCGTTACCCAACACGACGGCACCATCGGCAAACGCTTGGATTTTCTGATGCAAGAGTTAAACCGCGAAGCCAACACGCTGGGCAGCAAGGCGATTGCCAATGAATGCACGCAAGTTTCGGTGGAATTGAAAGTGTTGATTGAGCAGATGCGCGAGCAAGTGCAGAATATTGAATAACGGCGCGGCAAGCGGGATAGAAAGGCAGCCTGAAAATGGGTTACTCGTTTTCAGGCTGCTTTATTTGATTTGCTGGATAGTGTTTCAGGCTGCCTTTGTGGAATAAACAGAGGCAGCCTGAAACCCAATCTATCCAGAGTAAAAAACGCTTGGCGTAACACTTGCCAGTTTTGTTTTCAGGCTGCCTCAAATGGAACGGCGACGGCTCGTCGCCACCACGCCGAATAATCAAGCCACGCTAAACCAAGCCCACTCAATTTTTTCAGGCTGCCTAATCACGCACACGCAAAGGCAGCCTGAAACCACATTCCCCCCAGCTAAATCTCATCCTCGCCCCCCAAATCAGGGCAAATCCCATACCAAACACACAACGGCGTAAACACAATATATTCCGTTGCCCGCGTAATCTTCCGTGCCGTTTCGCCCGAGCCAAACGACGCGCCCGAGCCTGTGCTGGCGCAGCTTGCCAACGCCAAACACAGCAAAGCAGCTAATCCCATTTTTCGCATTCGCATCACAAGATTTCCCATAATAGCTTTTCAGGCTGCCTCAACGCATCAAGGCAGCCTGAAAACAGTTTTACGATTTATTTTGCTGCGCCGCTTTCGCCTGCTCATCCCGCTCATATTTCGCCGCCCAATAAGTCGCCAGCAACGCCCCCGAAATATTGTGCCACACGCTAAAAATCGCGCTGGGCACGGCCACCACAGGCTGCGTGGCAAAATGCATCGTTGCCAACGTCACGCCCAAGCCCGAGTTTTGCATGCCCACTTCCACCGCCAGCGTTTTTTGCGCGTCATACGGCAAGCCCATCACGCGCGCCGCCAAAAAGCCCAGCAAATAGCCCAAGCCATTGTGCAAAATCACCACCGCAAAAATCAGCACCCCGCTTTCAATAATCCGCCATTTGCTCGCACCCACCACCGCCGCAATAATCAACACAATCGACACCACCGACACCAAAGGCAAGGCTTCCACCGCCGCATCGGTTTGTTTGCGGAAAAACTTGTGCGCCAGCACGCCCAACACAATCGGCAAAATCACAATTTCCGCAATGGTAATAAACATAGAACTTGCGTCAATGTCCAACCATTGGTTCGCAAACACATAAAACACCGCAGGCGTGAACAGCGGCGCAAGCAGCGTGGACATCGAAGTAACCGCCACGCTCAGCGGCACATTGCCCTTTGCCAAATAAGTAATCACATTAGAAGCCGTGCCCCCAGGGCAAGAGCCCACCAAAATCACGCCCACCGCAATATCGGGCGGCAAGTCAAACGCCTTTGCCAGCACAAAAGCAATGCTCGGCATAATCGCAAACTGCGCCACCACGCCCACAATCACCGCCTTGGGCTGCTGCCCGATAATCTTAAAATCGTTGGGCGACAAGGTTAGCCCCATGCCAAACATAATAATGCCCAGCAGATAGGGAATCAGCGGCAACACCCATTTAAACGCATCGGGCGACCTAAACCCGACAAACGCAAACAACGCCGCCCACAAGGCAAACGTTTTCCCTACAAATTGGCTGAGTTTTCGGGTGGCTTCCATGTTGTATGACTTTGTTAAGAAATTTAAAGGAGCGCAAGGATACTACAAAATGGGCGCATAACAAAGATTTCAGGCTGTCTATTTGTGTAAACAACGGCTATCAGCCCCTTTTCAGGCTGCCACAGTAAAATCCTGCCAACGCGCTGTGCAAATTCCTGTAAAATACGCCCCGTTTTTTACCACGCAAAAATCCCACAATGGACGACCTCCCCAGTAGCACGTTCACATTAAACCCTTCAACCCCCATCAACTAAACCTGCCTTAATGCCCCGCGCCATCAGGCAGGCGGAGCATTTATGGAAAATCAAAACTACAACCACAGCGATTCCGAGCAACTATCCGCCGATATTGAACACATCCACAAACTCTCGTCGCATCTGCTGGAACACTATTCCGAAATCAGCGAACAATTCACCCTAGCCGAGCCACACGCCAACGCCAAATTGCAAATGCTGATTGGCATTTTGCACGAATTGCACCCCGCTGACGTTGCCGCGGTGCTGGAAAGCCTGCCGCCCAAAGAGCGCGTGTTGGTATGGAAACTCGCTTCGCCTGAAGAAGACGGCGATGTGTTGCTGGAAGTATCCGACAGCGTGCGCGAAAGCCTGATTGAAACGATGGACAAAGCCGAGCTGGTGGCGGCGGTGGAAGACATGGATGCCGACGATTTGGCGGATTTGGCGGACGACTTGCCTACGCATGTGGTGGACGAAGTATTGCAAACGCGCGATGAAGAAGAACGCGCCCAAGTTCAGGCTGCCATGTCGTATGCCGACAACCAAGTGGGCGCGGTGATGAACTTTGAAATTGTGAGCATACGCGGCGATGTGGCGTGCGAAGTGGTGTTGCGCTATTTGCGCCGCTTTGACAGCCTGCCCGACCACACCGACAAAATCTTTGTGGTGGACGATAACGACATCCTGCAAGGCGTGTTGCCCATCCGCAAGCTGCTGGTTGCCGACCCCGAAGAAATTGTAGAAAACATCATGGCAAAAGACGTGGTGAAATTTCGCCCCGAAGACGACGTGGAAGAGGCCGCCGCCGCGTTTGAACGCTACGACTTGGTAACCGCGCCCGTGGTGGACGAAAACAAAAAGCTCATCGCGCGCTTAACCGTGGACGAGATGGTGGATGTGATCCGCGAAGAAAGTGAAGCGGATATGTTGAGCATGGCGGGTTTGGATGAAGACGAAGATTTGTTCGCCCCCGTGTGGGATTCGGTAAAAAACCGCTGGGTGTGGCTGGCGGTGAATTTGGTAACCGCGTTTGTGTCCAGCCGCGTGATTGGCATGTTTGAAGGCGCGATTGCGCAAATTGTGGCGCTGGCAACGCTGATGCCGATTGTGGCGGGCATCGGCGGCAACTCGGGCAACCAAACGATTACCATGATTGTGCGCTCGCTGGCTAGCTCGCAAATTTCCAATGCGCAGGCGTTCAGGCTGCTGAAAAAAGAATTGGGCGTGGCTTTGGTGAACGGCTTGATTTGGGGCAGCGTGATGGGGCTGGTGTCGTTTGCGCTGTATCACAATGTGGGCATTGGCTTGGTGATGGTGGCGGCAATGACGCTGAACTTGCTGCTGGCGGCGTTTTTGGGCGTGATGATTCCCGTGTGCCTTGAAAAATGGGGCAAAGACCCCGCGCGTGGCAGCTCGGTGTTGATTACGGCGTTTACCGATTCGGGCGGGTTTTTGATTTTCTGGGGGCTGGCGACGATGTTTTTGCTTAAACATTGAGCTCAAATGGCGTTTCAGGCTGCCTATTGCATCAACCCATAGGCAGCCTGAAACACACTTTGCACAAAAACAGCCCGCTTAAACGCCCACGTTGCCCCATGCAAATTTGACGCAAGAACACGGCTTGCCAGCAAGCCGTAGGGGCGCGGGATGCGTTTCAGGCTGCCTCAGCATTGCGCCCGCGTTTAGGCAGCCTGAAAACGGTTTATCAGTAGGTTGAGCATTGATGCCCGACAAAGATTGGTCATAAATTTAAAAATGTCGGGCATAAATGTCTGACCTACTTTTTTGCAAACATTTCAGGCTGCCTTGATTATCCAAAAGCAGCCTGAAAACTTATTGAGCGGGGCAAATCACGCCGTCATCAAAATTGAAATTTCCCTGTCGCTTTATACCAACGGGCATCGTTGCCATCTTGCAGCGGCGTAATCAGCGTATCAAACAGGGCTTTTTCGCTGAATGTGTCGCCGTGGCGCGTGATTTGTATGCAGCGTTGAATCGGCTCGCTGCCCACCACAACCACCATGCGCCCGCCGTCGTTGAGATGGGTGAGCAGTTGCTGCGGAATGGTTTTCAGGCTGCCGCCAATGTAAATCGCGTCAAAACGGGCATCGGCGGGCTGGGCGTTTAAGCCGTCTATGGCTTGGTAGCGGATGTTGTCTAGCTGCAAGCCTTTCAGAACGGCTTGGGCGGTGTTGAGTTGCGATTCGTCGATGTCGCAAGTGGTTACGCTGCCTGCCAGTTTTGCCAAAACGGCGGTGGCGTAGCCTGAGCCTGTGCCGACTTCTAGCACGCGGTCGTGTTTTTTCAACGCTAAGCCTTGCACCATGCGCCCGACGATTTTGGGTTCTAGCATTTGGCTGCCGTTGGGCAGGGGCAGGGAGAGGTCGGCATAGGCGTAGCCTTGTTGGCTGGGCTGGACAAACAGTTCGCGCGGGATGTCTTGCAGCGCGTCTAATACGTCAAAATCCAGCACATCCCATGGGCGGATTTGTTGTTCTACCATGTTGAAGCGGGCTTGTTCAAAATTCATATTGGGCTTTCTGGGCGTGAGTGAAAAATGGGGCGATTATAGCATTTTGACGGGGTGGGTTGGATGGGTGGAGGCAGCCTGAAAATCAATTTATTCAGCAAAAAATCGTTTGGCTCAATATCAAACGGTTTTTGTTTTTCAGGCTGCCTTTGGAGTTTGGCGTTTGGATGTAAACAAAAAAACCTTGCTGCTAATTGGCAAGGTTTTGCTTGATGCAGTAGCACGCCCAAGGGGATTCGAACCCCTGTTGCCGCCGTGAAAGGGCAGTGTCCTAGGCCTCTAGACGATGGGCGCGGAAAGGCGCGAATTATACGGCGATTGCGTTGGGTGTCAAGCTGATGCCTGCTTGCGCCGCGGTGTTGCGCGCGGGGTGTGATGATGGGTTAAAGGCAGCCTGAAAACGGGAAATGGTTTTGGGCTGCCTTTTTGTTTTACAACGTAATCGCGGCTTCTAATGCGATGGTGATCATGTCGTTAAACGTGAGCTGGCGCTCTTCGGCGGTGGTGAACTCTTCGCGCACGATGTGGTCGGACACGGTGCAGATGGTGGCGGCTTTGGCACCAAATTCTGCTGCCACGCCGTAGATGCCTGCGGCTTCCATTTCCACGCCAACGATGCCGTATTTGCGCAGGGTTTCGGTCATGGCGGTGTCGGGGTGGTAGAACAAATCGGATGAGAATAGGTTGCCCACTTTGGCATCAATGCCGCGCGCTTTGGCGGCGTTGGACAGGGCTTGCACAATGCCGAAATCGGCGATGGCGGCAAAATCGTAGCCGTGGAAGCGGATGCGGTTGACGTTGCTGTCGGTGGATGCGCCGATGCCGATGACCACGTCGCGCACATGGATGTCGTCCAACACCGCGCCGCACGAGCCGATGCGGATGAGGTTTTTAACGCCGTATTCGGTGATGAGTTCTTTGGCGTAGATGGAGCAGGAGGGGATGCCCATGCCGTGCGCCATGATGGAGAGGCGTTTACCTTTGTAGCTGCCTGTGTAGCCATACATATTGCGCACGGCGGTTACTTGCTCGGCGTTTTCTAAAAAGGTTTCGGCGATGTATTGGGCGCGCAGGGGGTCGCCCGGCATCAAAACGGTTTCGGCGAATGCGCCTGCGGGGGCGGAAATGTGTGGGGTTGCCATGGTTAGGACTCCTTGTGGTTGGTTGGAAAAAGGGATGGGTTTTGGCTTTGCAGCAGCGCGTAAACCCGTTTTCAGGCTGCCTTTGTTTACTCATCAAGCCATCAAGGCAGCCTGAAAACGATTTATGCGCGTGGCGCGCCGTCAGCAATTCTGTCTGCCGTAAACATCTTGGCGCAGCATTTCGCGCACGGCAGCATCAAACGCTTGCAACACGTTTTGGGCATCGACTTCGCTGCTGCCTTTGGCATCCAGATAGAATTTGACTTTCGGCTCGGTGCCCGATGGGCGCACAATCAGGCGGCTGCCGTTGGCAAGGTGGTACACCAAAATATCGTTTTGGCGTTCGGTTTGCAGGTGGTCAATGCTTTGCGCTACGGCGTGCCCGCCGATTTGGCTGGGGGGATTTTGCCGTAGGGCAGTCATCAGTTTGCCAATGTCGGCAAGGTCGCTGACGCGGATGGAGATTTGTCCGCTGGTGTATGCGCCGAATGTTTGGGCGAAGTCGCGGGCGTGATCCAGCAGGGTTTTGCCTTGGGCTTTCAGGCTGCGTACTAGGTCTAGGAAGACGATGGCGGCGGAGATGCCGTCTTTGTCGCGCACTTTTTTGGGGTCAACCAAATAGCCGAGCGCTTCTTCAAAGCCGTAAAGCAGATTGGGGGCTTTGGCGATGTATTTGAAGCCGGTGAGCGTTTCTTCGTTGGCAAAGCCGTATTTTTGCGCGATGTGCGCCAGCGCGGGCGAGGAAACGAGCGAGCAGGCGAGTGTGCCTGTTTTGCCTTGATTTTTTTGCGCCAGATACCAGCCCAAATAGCAGCCGACAACATTGCCGTGCAGCGGTTTCCAGTTGCCTTGTTCGTCGGGGATGGCAACGGCGAGGCGGTCAGCATCGGGGTCGTTGGCGATGATGAATTCGGCGTTTTCTTTTTTCGCCAACGCGATGGCGAGGTCTAGCGCGCCTTTTTCTTCGGGATTGGGGAAGGCGACGGTGTGGAAAGTGGGGTCGGGTTCGGCTTGCTCGGCAACGATGTGTGGTAGCGGCAGCTTGGCGGCGGCAAGGGTTTTGAGCAGCACTTCTTTGCCCACGCCGTGCATGGCGGTGTAAACATAATTCAGGCTGCATTCGGGTTCTTGCGCCAGCGCGGCGGTTTTGGCGATGTAGGCTTCAATCACTTCTTCGCCGAGTGTTTCGTAGTCGCTGCTGCGGGGATATTGGTTGATGGGGGTTTGCGTGGCTTGGTCAATCAGCGCGGCGATTTGTTCATCGGCAGGGGAGACGATTTGTCCTCCGCCGTTGCTTTTGCCCAGATAGACTTTGTAGCCGTTGTCGGCTGGGGGATTGTGGCTGGCGGTTACCATCACGCCTGCGCTGGTGTCAAAGTGTTGAATGGCGTAGGCAAGCACGGGGGTGGGCAGTTTGCGCGGCAGCAGGCGGGTTTTGATGCCTGCGGCTGCCATGATTTCGGCGGTGTCGCGGGCGTAGATGTCGGAATTTTTGCGTCCGTCGTAGCCGATAACGATGCTGGGGGTTTTCGGGTCAAACTGCAAGATGTAGTCGGCAAGCCCTTTGGCGGCTTGGGCAACCAGCACGCGGTTCATGCCCATGCTGCCTGCTTGTTGTTTGCCGCGCAAGCCTGCGGTGCCAAATTGCAGGCGGCCGTTGAAGCGGTTTTCCAGCTCGGTGAGTGCGGCGGCATCGCCAGCTTGGGCGGCAGGAATCAGGGCTTCCAGCTCGGCGCGGGTTTCGGGGTCGGGGTCTTGGGCGAGCCAGTTTTGCGCTTGGGTGATGTAGTTCATGGTGGTTTCCTTTGCAGTCGTTGTGAAAGGGGGGATTTTAGCTTAATTTGGGGGATGGCAGCCTGAAAAATGGGCGGGGGGTTGAGATGGGTTAAGTTGGGTTTCAGGCTGCCTTTGGGGGTTGGGGCGATGTGCTGCGGGTTTTGTTGATGGGGTTTCAGGCTGCCTTGGGAGATGGTTTGGTTGGCGAGCGGTTGATGTTTCCTGTTTCAGGCTGCCTTTGCCAACGGCGTGGGCAACGAATTGCCCACCCTACGTTTCATTTCAGGCTGCCCATTCGCTTTTCGCGCGATATTTGTTAGACAGCCTGTGGGCACGGCGATACCACGCTTGGGCGGCGGTTGCGCTGGGGGCTTGGCTGCTGGCGTAATTGAGCGTGATAAAGTCTTGTAGCAGTTGGTCTAAATCGGGGGTGAGACGGTTGTCTTGTTCTAGCTCGGCTTTGAGCTCGGTTGCGCCCAGCGCGGCAAGGTTGGGGAAGGCGTTGCCCAGCAGGCGGTGTTTGAGCAGCATAAAGCCGTCTGCCAGCGGGGCGATGTCTTGCTTGCGCGAGCGTCGCCACCACCAGATGATGGGAATCAACACGGGCACGCTGCCGATGATGAGCAGCAGCAGGGAGCTGAATTTGCTTGCGCCGCCCAGTCCCAATAATGAAAACAGGCTGTTTTGCTGGGCGTTGTCAAAGTTCACCACCCAGCGTTGCCAGTAGATTTGGCTTTGGCTGGTAAAGCGGCTCCACGCGCTTAGGTTGCTGACTAATTCGTTGATTTCTTCGGCGGGCAATGCGCTGTCCACGCCGCTGTCCACGCGGCTGATGGAGACGGCGGCGGTGGGGTCTACGCGCTTCCAGACGTTGCGCTCGGGCAGCCATACTTCTGCCCATGCGTGGGCATCTTTGCTGCGAATTTGCCAAAAGCCGCCTTGCTCGTTCCATTCGCCGCCTTGGTAGCCTGTTACCACGCGAGCGGGCACGCCTGCGGAGCGCATTAGGGTTACAAAGGCATCGGCGTAGTGTTCGCAAAAGCCTTGCTTGGTTTTGAACAGAAATTCATCGGTGGGGCTGCCTGTTTGCAACACGGGCGGTTTTAGGGTGTAGGCGAATTTTTGTTGATTGAAATATTGGTAGGCAGCCTGAACAAAGCGGCTGGTGTCGCCGCCTGCTTGCTGGTAGAGCGATTGGGCAAGGGCTTTGGTTTGCGGGTTGTTGTTGGAGATGGCGGTGTACATCTGCATTTCGTTGGCATCTAGCTTTTGCGTGAGCTCATCGGTGGCGTTGGCGCGGAGCGTGATGCCGCGCACGCCTTGGCGGCTGTACACGCGCAGCACGTCGCCCAGCTCTTGCAGGATGCCTGTTTCTTGGCGGCGCGAGGGGTAGTCCAGCGCGGGGATGCGCCCTTTGGTGTCTTCAATCACGATTTGATAGGACACATCTTGCGTGGGGCGGTTGCCGCGCGCGGGGAACGCGCCGTCCATCATGCCGCGCGCGGCGTGCCATTCGCCCATTTCGTCGCGGTCTATCATCACCATCACGCGCCAATATAAATCTTGCGGACGGGGGCGGTAGTTATCTTTAAACGTGGCGGTGAAGGCGGGTTCGTTGCTTTGCACAAGGTTGCCGATGCTGCCCGGTTTCATGCTTTCGGAAATGCCCGTGGTGGATTGGTTGCTGGGGTTTTGCGGAATGCCCCACAGCGGCGATTCTTTGCGCGGCATGGTGATGAACAGCAAAATCATCGGCAACAGCGTGAGCGCGAAGCCGATAAGGCTTTGTTTGAGCGCGGTTTTGGGGTCTAGCTCGTTTAAAATGGCGAGCGCGACGGCGATGAGGGTAAGGCAAACCAGCACCCACGCGCCCACCAGCATACTTTGGTTAAACAGCACCGCGCCTGTGAGCAGGAAAATTTGCACCAGCGCGGAGACTTGCCAGTCGCGGCGGGTGCGCCCTTCGTAGGATTTGAGCGCGCCCAGCAGCAACAGCAACGCCATGCCGCCTTGCAGCCCCACAAACGAGCCCACTTGCAGCATCACTAGGGCAACCACCAGCGCAAGCATCAACACAAGCTGCCACGTTGCCATTTTGCGCACGCCAAAAAACAGCAGCAGGATGCGAATCGCCATCATCACAATAAAAATAACGGAGACCACAAAGGGCAGCTCGCTGAGAATGGGCAGCGACACGCAAAACAGCGCGAGTTGGTTGGCGAGGATGGCTTTTAAATCGGGGTCGGCGTTGAGGTAGGTGGGGTTGGCGGTAATCATGGGATGTGGTTGTGGAGATTGAGGCAGCCTGAAAAGCGGCGGATGGGGGGAGGCGGGAAAGGGCGGTATTTTAACGTGAGTTTGGAATAAACCCCATCTAAAAATTAAAGAACAATCGTGATACATCATTGTTTCCACACAAAAAACATCATAAAAGCCCTTTAATCGTGGATTATCTTACCGCGCTTTATCTGCCAAATTGATGATTTTGCCAAGAATTGTTGAAAACCTATGCCAGATTGAACATACGCGTCATCGTTCTGAGTAGGGATTTTTGTTGAACCTGATTTTTGGATTAGCGGCTTATTGTTTGTTTCCGTATAAACCGCAGATGTTTGGGCGGGAAGGGTTGATTGGAGGGTAGGGGGGCTTATCCTGAACTCACGTTATTTATCACGCATCCCGCCTTGTTGTGTTAATCAAACATCAGGCAGTCTGAAACCGTTAAAAAAGCGATTTCAGGCTGCCTTTTTTGTTAAAATTCGTTTACGTTTAAAGCAACAGAAAACACGCCGCATCGGGCATTCTTGCCCGAATTTTTATGCCAGCGTTTATCTGTTTTCAGGCTGCCTTAAACGTAAATTTTTGTTCATATTTCGTAAAATCACTTGACTTTGTTATTAGGAACATAATCGTAC
>CAUVGV010000036.1:0-14011 GCA_963551505.1 uncultured Kingella sp. | reverse complement strand
ATGGCACATTTAACACTGCCGCTGATGGCTCGGGCACAGTAGTGCAACCTGCCGACATCATTGCCTCTATGCAAGGTGCAGACGGCGCAACAACCGCCACTCCTGCCACCAAAGACGCTGACGGCATTATGACCATGGCAGGCGGCACAACGCTGAACAATGTAGCCAGCGCAGGCGACATCACCAACCCAGCCAATGCTTATCGTGCTGTAAACGCGGGCGATTTGAACAACAGCGTGCAAAAACTGGTGAACAACGGCTTCAAGATTGATGCTGATAACGGCACAGCGGACACCGTGAAACTGGGCGAAACCGTTAAATACGCGGGCGATGGCAACATTGTTACCACCGTAAGCAACAATCAAATCGGCTTCAAACTGGCGAACACCGTTACGATAGGCAGCGGGACAGGTAGCAACCCCGTGAAAATTGACGGTACAACAGGCACCGTAACAGGTTTGACTAACAAAACTTGGAATCCTGCTGCAATCACCAGCGGTCGTGCCGCCACCGAAGACCAGTTGAAAGCTGTGGCAGATGCCGCTAATTCTGCTGGCGCAGGCTTCACCATTGCGGGCAACAGCAAAGCGGCGGGTGTAACCACTGCCGATGAAACCATTAAAGCAGGTGAAACGCTGAGCATTAAAGGCACAGGCACAGGCACATTTGCGGATTACGACAGCAGCAACATTCAAACCCAAGTGGGCGCGAATGGCGAAGTAACCGTGGGTCTGAAAAAAGACTTGACGGTGAACAGCGTAACGGCGGGCAATACCAAAGTGGATAACAATGGTATTACCATCAACAACCCTGCTGACCCAAGCAAAAACGTGAGCTTGTCTGGCAATGGCTTGAACAACGGCGGTAACAAAATTACCAATGTGGGCGATGGTGTAGCCGATACCGATGCTGTAAACGTTCGCCAATTGAAAGCCGCGCAAACCAATGTGAACAATCTCACCAACAACGTGATTGGTACGGACAGACCTAACCTCACGACTTATGACGTGTATGGCAACGTTGCCGACAACCAAAACACCGTTGTTAATGCGATTAACAAAATGAACACTGGTGGGATTAAATTCTTCCACGTGAACGATGGTACAGGCACGCAAAGCACGGCAGGTACACTCAGCCACCCAGAAGATTCGTCTGCCAAAGGCAACTACGGCGCGGCTGTGGGCTACCAAGCCAAAGCTGATGGCGAAAACAGCGTGGCATTGGGTAAAGGTGCACAAGCAACTGGTAAAAATTCGATCTCTATTGGTACGGGCAACGTGGTTACCGGCGAAGGCTCTGGTGCGATTGGCGACCCAACCACCATCACAGGCCGCCGTACATGGACCATAGGTAACGACAACGGCACAATCAGCGTGAACAACGCAGGTGCGTTTGGTAACGACAATACGCTAGCAGGCGAAAGCAGTCGTATTGTGGGTAACAACAACACCGTTACCGCAGCCAATACCTTCGTGGTGGGTAACAACTCAACCAATAATGTTGCTAACTCTGTTGTGTTGGGTAGCAATGCCAACGCAAATGCTGCGGCAACCGCATCCAGCGCAGGCACGACCACTTACGCTTCTAGCGTGATTAACGGTACGACCTACAACTACGCGGGCGCAACCCCAACAGGTGTGGTGAGCGTGGGCGATGTGGGCAAAGAACGCCGCGTGCAAAATGTTGCTGCGGGCTTGATTAGCGCAGACAGCACCGATGCGATTAACGGTAGCCAACTGTATGCCACAAATAGTGCCATCAATGCGTTGCAAACTGGTGCTGCGGGTATTGTTCAATACTCTAACGGCGATGCGCGACCCAACGGCGGTGCGCCTACCAACCACGTTACGATGGTTGGCGCAGACCGAAACGCTCCTGTAACCGTGCATAATGTTGCCCCAGGCGTTGCGCCGACCGATGCGGTAAACGTATCGCAACTGCAAGGCGTGGCAGGGCAAATCAACAAAGTGGCTGATGAAGCTGATGCAGGCACAGCCGCTGCGATGGCTGCTGCGGGCTTGCCACAAGCCTACTTGCCAGGTAAGAGCATGGTTGCCGTTTCAGGCAGCACTTATCGCGGTAAACAAGGTTACGCAGTGGGCTTCTCTGCCATCAACGATGGCGGCAACTGGATTGTTAAAGGCATTGCCACTGGCAATAGCAAAGGCAAATTCGGTGCGACCATCGGCGCGGGTTACCAATGGTAATGATGTAGTTTAGATTTCAGGCTGCCTTCGGGTGGCCTGAATTTTTTTGGGATAAAAATAAGGCAGCCTGAAAACGGAAAATATCGTTTTCAGGCTGCCTCATTGTTTTGGCTTGCTTGGCAAACTGCGTGCGCAGCAAAGCTGCACACCCTACGGCTAATCTTGTTTTCAGGCTGCCTATCTTACACAAACCCCATCGCCCCCTTGCCGCCTTCTTTCAGGCTGCATTCTAGTTGCAAGCTGGCGAGCAGGGCTTGGGCATCGGCAAAAGGGGTAATCCGCGCTTGTTTGACGGCCACGGCAAAATCGCCTGCCACCAGTTGTTTGATGCGGGCAACTTCGCTGCGTAGGCTGTCGGGGCAGGGCAAGCCCATTTGGGCGCAGTGGGCTTGGAACAGCTTCCATGCCTGCTCGGGGCGCAGCGGCGAAAATTCTAGTTTGAAGTCAAAGCGGCGCAGGGCGGCTTGGTCTAGGTTGCGCATTAGGTTGGTGGTGGCGATGAAGATGCCTTGGTAGGCTTCCATTTGGGTGAGCATTTCGTTGACTTGGGTGATTTCCCAGCTTTGATTGGCACCGCGGCGGTCTTGCAAGAAGCTGTCCACTTCGTCAAACACGAGGATGGCTTGGTTTTCTTCGGCTTCGGCAAAGGCTTGGGCAATGAGTTGCTCGGTTTCGCCAACGTATTTGGAAAGCAAATCGGAGCTGCGTTTGTAGATAAGCTGTTTGCCCGCTTGTTCGGCGAGCCATGCGGCATACGCGCTTTTGCCTGTGCCTGCTGCGCCGTATAGGCAAAGTGTACCGCGCCCTGCGGCGATAATGCCTTGGGCGAGCTGGTGCAAATCGCGCGGGGTGTTGAGGTAGTCTAGGCTATACACTTCGGGCAGCTTGGTGGTTTTTTTGAGCGCGTGGTAGTTGCCTTGGGCTTTGAGGGTGTTGTGCAGCAGCTTTTGGAAGAGTTCGCTGCGTTTTTCAGGCTGCCAGTCTTGGCTGGCGGCTTGGGTTACTTTGTGGGCTTGTTTGAGCAGGGCGGGCACAAGGGCTTCGTGTTCGGCTAGGCTGCGGATTTGGGCTTTGCTCATAAAGTCTTGGGTGTAGCCGGCGATGATTTCGGCGCGGCGGGCAACAGGCGGGGCTTTCATTTCTATCACAATGTCAAAGCGGCGCACGGCGGAGGGGTCTATGAGTTCTACGTTGTTGCCTATCCAGATGGTGGGCACGCGGTTGTTTTCCAAAAAGCGGTTGAGCCATGCTTTGTTGAGGCTGAAATCGTGTTGCCCGCGGTCAAATAGGTCTTCCACTTCGTCAAACATGAGCATGGTGTTTTGCCCGGCGAGGATGTTTTGCGCCATGCGCAGGGCGTTCATGCGGTCGTCGCGGTCGGCGGGGCTGTCGTCTTCGTTGGTCCACGAGATTTCGTAGAGTTCTACGCCCAGCGCGCTGGCGAGCACGCGGCTGAATTCGGTTTTGCCGGTGCCGGCCACGCCGTGAATCAGGATGTTGCAGCCTGAAAGTTTTTGCGCGAACACTTGGCGCAAATAGGCTTCGGCGGCGGTGGCGAGCACGCCCAAATGGGCAAAGTCGCCAAGCGTGAGCTGGGTTTGTGGCGCGGGGAGAATGTGGCGTTTGAGGATTTCGGTGGGCGTGGTGGGGGCGTTGAGCATCAGGTCGGTAAAACGGCGCGAGAGCAGGTCGATTTTGCTTTTCATGTAGTACTCGTCGTTGCGGTCAAGGCGCATCAGCCCGATGTTGGCAAGCGGGGCTTTGGGCGACAGGGCGGCGGTGATTTGGTTTTCAGGCTGCCGCAAGAGTTGGGCGAGGGCTTCGCAGCAGGCGTTGTCGTCCAAATCGCCCAGTAGGCTGCATAGACGCGAGAGGGTGGTTTGGCTGTGCAATAGGATGCCGAAGGCGAGCAGGCGGATTTCGGTTTCGCTGAACTGGCTCATTTCTTGCCATTGGGCAAGGTTGTGGCGCAGGGTTTCGGGCAGGCTGGTTTGCCAGATGTGTTCAAAATCGTGTTGCTGCTGCCATGCTTCGAAGGCGGCTTTGAGCTGGCGGCGGGCGGTGGCGGCTTCGTAGGGGTTTTCTTCGTTGAACCAGTCTTCTGCGCCGATAAGGCGGGCGATTTCGCTGCGTTCAAAGCCGTCGCTGCCGATGAAGGTGTTTTGCCCGTCTAGAGGATAGAGGATGTCCCATGCCCATTGTTGGAATAGGGGGGTGAGTGTGTTTTTCATGTTTTGTTTGCGGTTTTGATTGTGATTGGGAGAGGGGCGAATTATAGCGAGTTTGGGGGGTTCAGGCTGCCTCATTGTGGGGGGGGGTAGGCAGCCTGAAAATCAATCTACACAGCAAAAAACCGTTTGGCACAATATCAAACGGTTTTGCTTTTTCAGGCTGCCCTTGCGCTGCCCAAAGGCAGCCTGAAACGCTTGCGCTACGGCAACGCAAAGAGTGGGTATGGCGGCGATACGCCATGTTCTGTTTCCCGTTGCGCAAAGGGTTGAGGCAGCCTGAAAGTGTTTTTAAGCGATGCGCCGTTATGGTGTGATGGCTGTTTTCAGGCTGCCTTTGCCCCATCCGCCATTTAGCAACGAGCCGCCGCTGCTCCATGATGAGGCAGCCTGAAACGGCAAAAGGACGCAATTAAAGTGTCCCTTTTTATCGGCATATCGCGCTTGGCTCGCCGCAAGCGGTTTAACTCGTTTTCAGGCTGCCCGATGCTGCATAATGTCGTCTAGATTATCCTGCAACCAGTTCACCAGCGCGTCCACCTTTTCCGCCGCCGCTTCGCCCAGCGGCGTGAGCGTGTATTCAACGTGTGGCGGCACGGTTTGAAACGACTGGCGCACCAGCATCCCATCTTGTTCCAACTGCTGCAAAGTTTGCGTGAGCATCCGCTCGCTCACGCCGTCAATGGCGCGGCGCAGTTCGCTAAACCGATGCGTGCCGCCGCGCAGCACCACCAACACCAGCAAGCCCCAGCGGCTGGTTAAACGGCGCAAAATCTCGCGCGAGGGGCATTCGCTGGCTAAGACATTGCCTTTTTCCATAAATTTTCCTTTTAAACCAATGGGTTTGAAAAAATTTCCATACTTACAAAACAGTAAGTACTTACTAAAAATAATTTTCGCCATTATACTGCGCCGCATTCCCAGAAAGCAAACCGCTTTCGCGTTTAACCCCTTTTTCAGGCTGCCCCAGCATCCAAAGGCAGCCTGAAAAGCTAAAACACCCATCAACAGGAGCCCTCATGAAAACCACATTCTTCGCCGCAGCCGCATTAGGTTTGGCTTTGACCGCTTGCTCGCCTGTGAGCCACAACCACGCGCCGCAAACCGCCGCGCAGTCTCAATCGCCATCCACCGTGGAGCGCAACAAAGCCAACGCGCTGGCGTTTTATGATTTGGCGTTTAATCAGCACAAGGTGCAGGAAGCCACCGACCGCTATGTAGGCAAAGAATATTTGCAACACAACCCCACCGTTGCCGATGGTGGGCAGGCGTTTATTGACGCCTTTGCGCCGTTTTTGAAACAAAATCCGCAGTCGCGCGGCAGCATCAAGCGCGTGATGGCGGAGGGCGATTTGGTGGCGTTGCACGTGCATAGCCAGCTCTCGCCCGATGATGCGGGCGAAGCGGTGGTGGATATTTTCCGCTTTGATAAGAATGGGAAAATTGTGGAACATTGGGACGTGATTCAAGCCGTGCCCAAAGAGAAAACCGCCAGCGGCAGAAGTATGTTTTGATGATTTAAGGCGCATAAGGCAGCCTGAAAACGATTTTTTAACCGTAACACAAGGAGTTTGATGATGAAAATTGCAGTAATTGGTGCAACAGGCTTGGTGGGCAATGCTACCGTTTTGGAACTCGCCGCGCGTGGGCATCAAGTAACCGCGTTCGCCCGCAATGTCGCCAAAGTGGCGCAACAGCCCAACGTAACCGCTGTGGCAGCGGATGTGAACGCGCCCGATTTTGCCGACAAGCTGGCAGGCTTTGATGCCGTGGTGAGCGCGTTTAACGCGGGCTGGGACAACCCCAATTTGGCGCAAGACGTGAAAACGGGTTACGACAACCTGCTTGCCGCGTTCAAAACCGCGCAATTGCCGTATTACTTGATTATCGGCGGTGCAGGCAGCCTGAATGTTGCGCCCAATGTGCAACTGGTGGACACGCCCGATTTCCCCAAAGAGGTTTACCCCGCCGCCAACGCTTTGCGCGTGTTGCTCAACGATTTGCGCCCTCGCCGCGATATAAACTGGGCGTTTTTGTCGCCTGCCGTGATGTTTGCCGTTGCGCCCGTGAGCTTTGACAAAAAAGGCGCGTATCGCATCGGGCAAGACGACGTGTTGCTCAACGCCGATGGCTCGCCTGCCGATATAACCCTGCCCGATTTGGCGGCGGCGATTGCCGACGATGTAGAACAAAAAGCACATCTGTTCCAACGCTTTACCGTGGCGAACTAAGAACCTGTATCCACTATTTTCATAGGCATCTTTTATGCCCTAAAAACGCGGTTACTGCGTTAAAAATGCTCGCAAGGTGTTCAAACCTTGCTGTGCTTTTTGCCTTGTATCCGCGCTTTTATGTCATCAAATCTACCTATGGAAATAGTGAATACAGGTTCTAAGCCGCGCAGTATAAGAGGCAGCCTGAAAACGCTTTACCCCGTTTCAGGCTGCCTCAATCCCCCCAACCGGCTTGCTGCCGCGCGAAATATGGTTTCAGGCAGCCTGAAAACCGCTTTTTGGATGGCGCAACATCATTTCTTTATGGCGCGCTGAGCTATTATTTCGCCATTTCGTGGCGTTGCGCCGCCACACCCACGCCGGTAGCTCAAGCGCCGCCCATTAAAAAGGCAGCCTGAAACGCAGATTTTCCGTTTTAGCTTCGCAACTCCGCTTCGCTACGCAGGCTGCCTTTTGTTTATCTTTAATTTCTGTATTGACAGAAATTTAAAAAATATCTAATCTGCCCCATCGTATCAATTCATCAATTAAGTAATCCAAACCCACCATGAAACTCAATCCTGTAACTGAAAAATTTATCCTGCATTGGGGCGAAATGGGCACCAAGTGGGGCGTAAACCGCACCGTCGCGCAGATTCACGCGCTGCTTTACATTTTGGGCAAGCCGATGAACGCCGACGAAATTTGCGAAACGCTGAACGTGGCGCGTTCCAATGTTTCCAATAGCATCAAAGAGTTGCAAAGTTTACAGCTTGTTCACGTTACCCATATTTTGGGCGACAGGCGCGATTACTTTGCCACGTCCGACGATGTGTGGACGCTGTTTCGTACCATTGTGGAGCAACGCCAGCGCCGCGAAATTGAGCCGACTTTGGTGTTTTTGCACCAGCTGATGCAGTCGCCCGAGTTTGAACACGAAAACGAAGCCGTCAAGCAGCGCATCACGCAAACGCACGACTTTATCGGCACGCTCACCGCGTGGACCAACGAGATGTTGCGCCTATCCAGCGCCACTTTGGCGCGGGTGTTGAAGCTGGGTGCGAGTATTCAGAAATTTTTGCGTTAGGAGCGGAGTATGCGGTATATCGGTTTTTGGATGTCGATGCTGGCGATTGCGCTGGCGGGGGGCGGGCTATGCTTATTTGCGAAAAAGGCAGCCTGAATATCCGAATGCGCGGGTGATCGCTGCGTTTACGCTGGTGGGCGGCGGGCTGTTGCTTGTTGTTCCTGTTGCTATTTTGGATTGGTGGCATGGGCATTACGATAATTTTTACGCCACAATCAGCATCGGCACGATGCTTGGCGCAATGGTTGGCTGTATGCCTGCAACCGTGTGCGGTTTAGCTTTGGCGTGGGGTCGTAGCACGCGCTCGTGGGAAAGTGCGGGCTTTGCGGCGATGGTGGGCGGCGTGGCAAGCGTGTTGTTTACGTGGCTGTGGGCACCTGATGGCGTGGTAGTTTTATGCAGCTTGGTGGGCGTGTTGGCGGCGGCGATATTGGCTGCGCTGGTGTTGCCCAAGGCAGAAAAAATATCTGATAAGGCAGCCTGAAAACCATGTTTCCCTTTATTCTGTTTCCGTTGATTGCTGGCGTGATTGCTATTGTGGGTTATCGCTATTTGGCGAAAAGGCAGCCTGAATATCCCAATGGGCGAGTAATTGCCACGTTTACGCTGCTAGGTGGCGGACTGGGCGGGTTGCTGGTTACATTCCTTATATATTTGACAGTAGTGATAAGTAGTCCATCGCCCCTTATTGATGATTCTCTCCCGCAACGCTTTTTGCCTGTGAGCGTATTGTTGGGTGGCGGCATAGGGTGCGCTCCTGCTGCATTGTGTGGCGTATTGTTGGCAAAAGAACAGCTTATTCGCGCATGGAAAAGTAGTCTGATAGCAGCGTGGTATGGCGTGATAAGCGGTGTGGTGGCGGGAATAATTTTTTTAAATATACCTGCATCGCTGTTTTTTGCACCGATAGGCGCATTATCGGCGGCGATTTTGTCAGCGATGGTGTTGCCCAAGGCGGAATAACGCCGTTTCAGGCTGCCTTTGTAAACAGAATAAGGCAGCCTGAAACCAAAAATCCATTGAGAAAGAAACCCCTATGATTAAGAAAATTCCTGTATTCATTGCGCTCCTATTATCCGCCTGCACGCAAGCAGAAAACGCCGCGCCGCCCGCTGCGCCACTGGCTGCCAGCCTAGCCGAGCCCACCGAAGACAGCCCCCAAGCGCGGTTGGCATACGGCAAAGCCTTGGAGCAGCAAGGCAATTACACGGCAGCATTGGCGTATTACGAGCGCATGGCAAAAGCAAGAAATTATGAAATGTATGCACCTATGGGCTTGCTGTATTTGCATGGGCGCGGGGTTAAACAAGATACTGCCAAAGCGGAAGAGTTGATTGTTCGCACATATTCCAATAGCCCTGTTATTTCCGCAGAAGCCATCGGCGAATGGGCGCATTTAAATTGGTTAAAGGGCAACTATGACTTTGCTCTTTCCATGCAGCTACGCGCGGCTTACGAAGGTGATAAAACCGCATATCAGCGGCTGTATGATTATTTAGCGGTGCTTTACCCCACCAAAGAACTAGCCGCGGCATCATCATTAGCAGAGATAGCCGATATAGACCAAAGAAAGAAAAAAGGCACTTGGGATTTGTATATGGTGCAGATGGCAAATGCCGTGGATTTTCGCGATTCAGGCGCACAAAGTTTGGCGATTTTGTGGGCAATGGTGTATGAAAAAGGGATAGGCATGCCACCAAACCCAGTAGTTTCTCAGGCACTTCGGCTGTATGCGCAAAAACTGCAAGATGCTTCCGAGCCTATGCGCAAAAGCTATCTGCCAAACTGGTGGAAAATGCTGGCATTAAACGATAAAGAACAGCACGAAGCGGAACAATTAGCCGAAGCCATGTGGGCAGCCGCCAGCGAAGAAACGCCTACGCCTGAACAAATTCTCTATCAAGAAAACAGCAAAATTTTAAGCATGGCGCAGCGTTATGCCCAAGAGCATACGCAATAGTTTGGCGGAATGATGCCGTTTCAGGCTGCCTTATCCATTCAACCCAAGGGCAGCCTGAAAACAGGCAATCGCCCAACCATCGCATTACGCAGCAACGGTTTGCCAATGTCCCTTTGCTTGTTGATGCGGTTACACCCAAAGGCAGCCTGAAACCCACCTCCACCAAAAATTTTTAACCACTCATTTCTGTTTCAACAGAAATTTAGGAACAAAACAAATGAACGCTCCCTATCCCACCGCCCGCGTCATCACGCTGTACACCTTGCTCACCCCCATGCTATTCGGCTTCGGCGTGGGGCTGCCGCTGGGCGCATTGATGCTGCCCGTGGTGTTGGCAAGCCTGCTGTATGGTTTTTTGCCTGCGCTGGCGTGCGGCATTTGGCTGGCAGCATGGCGCACGCGCGGCACGGCGTGGGGACGGTTGCACGCGGTGGGACTGTGCGCAGCGGTGGCGGTGGGGGCGACGCTATGGCTGGATAAATCGGTGGCGCAATCGGATTGGCTGGTGTGGGTGGCGTTGTCGGGCGGGGCGGCGGCGATGGTGGCGGCGTGGTGTTTTTTGCCTGCGCCGTTGGTTGCGCCCGCTGCGGAGGAGGGGCGCGATGAAACGGCTTGATTGTTTGGTGTACAGCATGGCGTTTTTATGGCTGTGGAGCGGCATTCAGCCTGCGTTGTTTGCGCTGCCGCAGTCGTTGGATTTGCTGGCGCGGGTTGGATTTCAGGCTGCCTATTGCTTGCCTGTGTTCGCGTTGTCTTGCGCGTTGGACGTGTTTTTTGGGCTGGGCTGTTGCACGCGCTTGCGTGATTGCGCGGGGTTTTGGGCGGCGCAAGCAGCAGTGGTGCTGGCGTATAGCGCGATTATCGCTTTCAGGCTGCCGCAAATGTGGGCGCACCCGTTTGCGCCGCTGGTGAAAAATGTGCCGATTGTGGCGATGTTGATTTATTTATGTAATGTGAACAGGAGCGCGCAAGCATGAACGCCTATTTAATCGTAAAAACCCTGCATATTTTGTCGGCAACGCTGATGGTCGGCACAGGCTTTGGCACCGCGTTTTACCTATTTTGGGCAAACCGCTCAGGCTCGGTGGCAGCGCAAGCGGTGGTGGGGCGGTGGGTGATGAAGGCGGATTGGTGGTTTACCACGCCTGCGGTGATTTTTCAGCCGCTGTCGGGCTTGTGGCTGCTTCATCAAATGGGCATGCCGCTGTCGTGGAGCGGGACTTGGCTGTGGGTGAAATGGACGCTGGCGTTGTACGCGCTGGCGGGCGCGTGTTGGCTGCCCGTGGTGTGGCTGCAAATCAAAATGGCGCGGCTATCGGCAGCGGCTTGGGCGGCGGGGGAAACACGCCTGCCCGCGCGTTATCGGCGTTACCAGCTTTGCTGGGAGCTGCTCGGCTACCCCGCGTTTTGCGCCACCGTGGTGATTTATTTTTTAATGGTAATGAAACCGATTTAACAAGGCTAATTGCGCTTGGATTACAATTTAGGCAGCCTGAAAAAGGCGTTTGGCACGGCGCAACGGTTTGGTTTTGCCAGCGCACGGCTTGCACGCAAGCCAAAGGGCGTGTTGGCAATCAACATTTTGGCGACTTTTACGCCATAAGACGGTATCTGCCGCGTTAAAAACACTCACCTATGAATGGCATAGGCTCGTATTTTTGCCTTGCATCTACCGCCTTCTGACACAAAATCCGCAGCAAAAGTTGAATGCCAACACGCCCGAGGCGCGGGGAACGTATCCCGTAGCCTAAGCCGCCACGCCCGCGTTTTCAGGCTGCCTTAATCAACCAATCCCACAAGGAGACCTAACATGAAAAAATCAATCCTACTCACCGCGCTAGCCCTAGCCAGCACCACCGCGCTCGCCTGCCATCAGCCACCCAAACGCTTCTATCCGCAGCCCGAGCAATCATCAACCGCCGCCCCCGCCGCGCAACAATGGACGCACCCCAGCAAAGCCACCCCCCGCGCCAGAAGCCAGCGCACCCGCTAGCAAATAGCGCGTGACCGTGTGACGCAGCAATCGCCTTGCGCCACACGCCCCATTCCGCCGATTTTGCGAGAATCCCATGAAACCCCTAGCCCTAATCGCCACGCTTGCCCTCATCGCCAACCCCGCGCTTGCCGAGCCGCGCCCCATATCCTGCGTGGACACCAGCATAGACAACCCACCCATAGACAAAGCCTCCACCGCCCAATGCAGCCCTCGCCCCGACGGCGGGCAAACCTGTCGCCGCTATTGGCTCAATTCAGGCAATCTCGCCAGCGAAAGCCAACACGATGCCCAAGGGCGCGAACAAGGCATCAGCAAAACCTATTATTCCAACGGCAGCCTGAAAACCACCACCGCCTACCAAAACGGCGAAAAACACGGCGCAGCCCAAAGCTACGCCGCAGACGGCACGCTGCAAGCCACCACGCATTATTGCCACAACGCCGAATGCCCGAGTGCGCAGAAATAAATATTTCAGGCTGCCCTAAATCAATCAAAGGCAGCCTGAAATCTAAAATGGAACGGCGGCGGATTACCGCCAAATGGCTGATTAAACAGAGTATGACTGGTTTGCCAAGATGTCGGCGAGCCGCCAACGCTCCATCGGTTGCAAAACCTCTGAGGCAGCCTGCATAGCGCAGCGGAGTTGCGAAGTTAAAAATAAGAAATGCGTCATTTCCGCGCAGGCAGAAATCTTGTTTGATATTCAGAAACGATTGGAAAAACAATCTTTTGCCGTAGGTCGGGCATTTATGCCCGACGTTGTTAAATTTGTAGCTAACGTTTGTCGAGCATAAATGCCCGACCTGCTTAGGTTTTGCAAAGATTTCAGGCTGCCTTCAATCAATCCAAAGGCAGCCTGAAAACAAATTTCCCCAACCACCCCAAAGGCACAACAATGAAACCCACCGCACCCCTCGCCGCAATCCTACTCAGCATCACACTCGCCCCCGCGCACGCCCTTGTAATCCACCCCGACATCTGATTCAGCAGCGACAACGGCAATATCCAATGCGGCGGCTATTCGCAATACGGCAGCGGCGTGGTCTGCGAAATCTACCAACGCACCGACAACATTCAGCCGCGCACCGCCCGCCCCGAAGCCTGCCAAAAACGCGATTGGGGCTACCGCTTTGCCTTAGACGACCGAGGCGAAGCCCGCGCCTTTTGCGTGGACGACACACTCCACTCCCTCGGCACAACCTCGCTGGCAAACGGCAAAACCCAGCGCAGAAAAAACTGGCGATGCACCGCCCAAGCGCACGGCATCACCTGCCAAAACGCCGACAAACACGGCTTCACACTCACCCGCACCCAACAACGCCTTTTCTAGGATTGCCACCATGACCGCTCAACCCAATTACCCCACCGACAAACTGGTCATCAAATATCTGCTCTGCGGCGGCGCAGTTGGCGGCTTGATTATGGGCGCGCTGGCGATGCCAAGGCAGCCTGAAAATGAAAAAAGTCGACGTAAAACCGACCTTAAATAATTAGCAACCTTGTGGCTTTTTACTAAAACCACGAGCAGCCATACACGCTGCTACTTTGCCATCTTTTTCAAACCCTTGTGCATGGGCATTAAACTTTTCGCAGGCTTGTTTTTGATTTTGCCATTTTTGGCAAATGTCGGTAGAAGGGTTAATGCTTGGTGGCGTGTCCGTTGTGGTGCAAGCAGTAAGTAAGGATACGGCAAATATGTAAAGCAATTTATTCATAAAAATGTCCTTTGTGTGGTTTACAGATTTTCAGGCTGCTCTACATCTTGGGTAGAAGCCATGTTTTCAGAAGGTTGAGATGAAATATCTAGGCTAGCTAATACATTTTTTAAGTGCGGCGAAAATTCTGCTATTTGAGCCAAATCGCCTTGATGCCCCTTGTTAGCCAAGCATCGCACAGTGGCTGAATAAGTGTTGTTTGGGTCGTCTAAATCAACATCGGGATTGGTGTTGAGTTCGTCTTTGCAAGCAAGATAAGCAGTATTGAATTGGTTAATTTGCTGTTCTTGCTGCGCCAAGCCCAATTGAGACATTACCACATCTTTGTTGTTGGCAATGTTGCGCTCCAAACAAGGCGTAGCAGATTCAAATGGGCGACAGCTTACTGTTATTGTTTCAGGTATATTTTGTGCGGCATATTCTGCCACCATTTTATTGATGGCATCACCAGCTATTTCTTTGAACGATGCATTACCGTTCATTAGTTCTTGTAATTTGCCTTCTTTAAGACTATACACAGTTCCTTTGGCAGCACTTGTTGCAATCTGTTTGGTTTGAGCAAGCAATTCGGTATGTAATGCTGTGAAGTATGAAGTAACCGCGAC
>CAUVGV010000035.1:0-14085 GCA_963551505.1 uncultured Kingella sp. | reverse complement strand
TGTAAAGATGCGAAATTAGGGCTTTACATGAACCATATAATCTACTTAGGTTTTGGCAAAGGTTTCAGGCTGCCTATATCGCTGCCAACACCAAAGGCAGCCTGAAACCAGTACCCCCAGTTTCAGGCTGCCTTTTATTCACCGCGCAACATCAAACATCCAACACCAGCCGCGCTGGGTCTTCCAGCAATTCTTTAATCGTAACCAGCGTGAGCACAGCTTCGCGCCCATCGATAATGCGGTGGTCATACGACAGCGCGAGATACATCATCGGGCGCACCACGATTTCGCCGTTTTCCACCACCGCGCGTTCTTTGGTGGCGTGCATGCCCAAAATAGCGGATTGCGGCGGGTTAATAATCGGCGTGGACATCATGGAGCCGAATGTGCCGCCGTTGGTGATGCTGAATGTGCCGCCTGTTAGGTCTTCAATCGCAATTTTGCCGTCTTTGGCTTTGGTGGCGTAGTCGGCGATGGCGCGTTCAATGTCGGCAATGCTCATTTGGTCGGCATCGCGCAAAATGGGCACAACCAAGCCGCGTGGGCTGCCGATGGCGATGCCGATGTCAAAATAGCCATGATAAACAATGTCTTTGCCATCCACCGATGCGTTCACAATGGGGAATTTTTTCAGCGCGGCAACGGCGGCTTTCACAAAGAACGACATAAAGCCCAGTTTCACGCCATAGGTTTTTTCAAATTTGTCTTTGTATTTGGAGCGCAAATCCATCACAGGTTTCATGTTGACTTCGTTAAACGTGGTCAAAATGGCGTTTTGCGCTTGCGATTCCAGCAAACGTTCCGCCACTCGCGCGCGCAAACGGCTCATCGGCACGCGCTGCTCGGGGCGGTCGCCCAAGGGTAGGGCAACGGCAGCCTGAACGGCGGGCGCAGCTTTGGGCGTGGCAGGCGCGTTGAGCACGTCTTCTTTTAACACGCGACCATCGCGCCCCGAGCCTTGAATTTGGCTCACATCCACGCCTTTTTCAGCCGCCAATTTGGCAGCGGCAGGCATGGCAACGCCTGCTTGATTGTTTGCGGCAGGCGCAGGCGCATCAGCGACTTGGACAACAGGCGCGGCAGCCTGAACAGCGGGCGCTTGTGCGCTGGCGGCAGTGTCAATTTTGGCGAGTAATTGCTGCGTGGTAACGGTTTCGCCGTCTTGCACGATGATTTCCACCAACACGCCTGCTTGCGGCGCGGGCACTTCCAGCACCACTTTATCGGTTTCAATGTCCACCAGCGTTTCATCGCGGGCAACGCTTTCGCCCACTTTTTTATACCATTTGAGCAAAGTGCCTTCGGTGATGCTTTCGGCGAATACGGGTACGTTTACTTCAACAATCATGATTTGTCTCCAAGATAGGGTTTCAGGCTGCCTTGATAGGTTTTTCAAGCTGCTAATAGGTTTCAGGCTGCCTATGTGTGTTTACAAAGATGGATGCTGGCGCAGAATGGCTGATTATCGGCAGCCTGAAAACGTCTGTTCCAATGCTGGTTTGGCTTCGCGCAAAGCCGCTCAACTCGTTTTCAGGCTGCCTAAACAGCCCATCAATCCAATTTCAACGCATCTTCCACCAACTGCTTCAATTGCGCCGCGTGCAAGCTGCCATAGCCCACGGCGGGTGACGAGCTGGCAGGACGCGCCACCACCAGCCAACGTTTATCCGCGCAACCTGCATCCGCCAACACGCGCTCCAAGCGATGGCGGATTTGATACCACGCGCCTTGGTTTTTCGGCTCTTCCTGCGCCCACATCAGCTGCGCGTTGGGGTATTTTGCCAACTCGGCGGCCAATTCGGGATACGGCATCGGATAAAGCTGTTCCAGCCGCACGATGGCGATTTCGTTGTCCAAACCGCGCTCGGCACGTCCTGCCAGCAGGTCGTAATACACTTGCCCTGCGCACACAATCACGCGCTTCACTTTGCTGTTGTCGCGCGATAAGCCATCGCCAATCACGGGGCGGAACGCCGTGCCTTCCACAAAATGCGCCAGCGAGCTGGTGGAATCTTTAAACCGCAGCAAGCGTTTAGACATAAAAATCACCAACGGCTTGCGGTAAGCGCGCAAGGTTTGGCGGCGCAAAACATGGAACATTTGCGCGGCTTCGCTGGGCATAATCACCTGCATATTTTCTTCGGAACACAGTTGCAGCCAACGCTCCAACCGCCCCGATGAATGCTCGGGCCCTTGCCCATCATAGCCATGCGGCAGGATAACGGTTAAGCCGCACATCCGCCCCCATTTGGTTTCGCCAGACGAAATAAACTGGTCAATCGCCACTTGCGCACCGTTGGCAAAATCGCCAAATTGCGCTTCCCAAATGGTGAGCTGCTCGGGCGCGGAGCAAGCGTGTCCGTATTCATACGCCAACACGGCTTCTTCGTTCAAAATGCTGTCAATCACGGTGAACGATGCTTGGTTTTCTGCCATGTGTTCCAGCGGGGTGTAAATGCCCAAATCGTGTTTTTGCCGTTGCGTGTCGTGCAACACGGCGTGGCGATGCGAGAACGTGCCGCGCCCCGAATCTTCGCCCGAAATACGCACGGGGATGCCGTTGGTAACCATGCTGGCGTAGGCAATGGTTTCTGCCATGCCCCAATCTATCGGCTGCTCGCCTTTTGCCATAGCTTTGCGCTGCTCAATCACGCGCTTGGCGGTGTTGTGCAAGCCAAAGTTTTCGGGCACGGCGGTGAATTTTTCGGTTAAACGCGCAATGTCGGCAGCGGGCAACCCTGTTTCCACAGGCTCGCGCCAATCTTTGCTTTGGTATTTGCTCCAATCCACGCGGTATTTGTTTTCGTAATCGGTTAGGCGAGTGAGTTCAACGTGTTCGCCCTTGTCCAAGGCTTCGCGATACGCGGTTACAAAGCCGTCGGCTTGTTCCGCTGTAAGCACGCCTTCGTTAACCAATTTCTCGGCATACAGCGCGCGCGTGCCAGGGTGTTTGGCGATGGCGCGATACATCAAAGGCTGAGTTAGGGTGGGGTCGTCGCCTTCGTTGTGCCCCAGTTTGCGGAAGCACACGATGTCAACAACCACGTCTTTATGGAAGGTGTGGCGATAGTCTAAGGCAGCCTGAATCACATAGCACACGGCTTCGGGGTCATCGCCGTTCACATGGAAAATGGGCGCTTCCACCATTTTGGCGATGTCGGTGCAATACACGGCAGAGCGTGTGTCGCGGGTGTCGGATGTGGTGAAGCCGATTTGGTTGTTGATCACGATGTGTATCGTGCCGCCTGTGCCATAGCCGCGTGTGCGCGATAGGTTAAACGTCGCTTGGTTCACGCCCAAGCCGATAAAGGCGCTGTCGCCGTGAATCAACACGGGCAACACTTGCTCTGCGCCTTTTTCACCGCGGCGGCGTTGTTTGGCGCGCGCCGAGCCTTCCACCACGGGGTTCACAATTTCCAGATGCGAAGGGTTAAAGGCTAGGGTAACGTGAACCGCGCCGTGTGGCGTGGCAATGTCGGAGCTGAAACCGTTGTGGTATTTCACGTCGCCGCTGGGGAATTTGATGTCTTGCTTGCCTTCAAATTCGGCAAACAAATCGGCAGGTTTTTTGCCCAGCGCGTTCACCAGCACATTGAGCCGCCCGCGATGCGCCATGCCGATGATGATTTCTTCCACGCCGTCTTTGCTGGCGTTTTGAATCAGGTAGTTCAAGCCTGCAATCGCGCTTTCGCCGCCTTCCACTGAAAAGCGTTTTTGCCCAACGTATTTGGTGTGCAAATAGCGTTCCAGCGTTTCGGCGGCGGTGATTTGTTTGAGAAGGTAGCGTTTTTCGTCTGCGCTGAAATGCGGTGTGGACAAATCGCCTTCAAAGCGTTGGCGTATCCATAGGCGCTCTTTCAGGCTGCCGATGTGCATATATTCCACGCCGATGTGTTGGCAATAGGTGCGTTGGAGTTTGTTGATGATTTCGGATAGTGGCATTTTGCCCGCATCGCCCACAGAAAAATCGCCATCGCCCAGCCCAAATTGCACCGCCATATCGGCATTGGTTAAGCCGTGTTCTTCAGGCTGCAAGCCTTGCACGGGGCGCGGATGGCGCAGTTTGAGCGGGTCTAAATCGGCAGCATCCGAGCCTTGAATGCGGTAGGCAGTCATCAGGCGCAGCACGGCGATTTGTTTTTTCAGCAATTCTTCGTCCAAGCCTTTGGCGGCGTTGGTGGCGGTGCGGTGTTGCCGGGCAAGCTGCACGAAAGATTCTTGGATGGGATGGTGGGCAACGTCTTTTGTGCCGCTGCTTGTGGCGGCGAGATCGGCAAAATAGCGTTGCCATGTTGCTTCAACGGATTGGGGGTTGTCGAGATAGGATTCGTAGAGTTCTTCGATATAGGGCGCGTTTGAACCGAATAGGTAGGAGAAGTTGCGGGCTTCTTTCATGGCACATTATTCCTTTGGGGCAGGGGTGGTGGTTTTAGCTTCGCTGAACAGCGTTTCAGGCTGCCTATGCCTGCTGCGGGCTATTGTAATGTTTTTTTGTGAAGTTATGTAAGGGGATGTAGTTTTTTTTGTAAATGGTGTTGGGGTTTTTGATAAATGGCTTAACGCAATTTGGGCGGCGGTGTTTTTTGATGGCTGCTTGATTTGCGGTTTTGCTTTATGTATGCTGCCTGTGTCCGTTTGTTTTAGACGGCTTAAACAGCATGCTTTTCAGGCTGCTTTTTTACTTTTGGAGAGAGATAATGAAAATATCGGTCATTTTGGCGCATCCGTATGACGGCAGTTTTAATGCTGCGGTTGCAGAAACTGTTGTAAACGCTTTGCAACGCAAGGGGCATGAAGTGTGGTTTCATCATTTGTACCGCGAGCAGTTCAACCCGATTATGCCCGCGCAGGAATTGGCAAGCGATGCCACAGATGATGCGCTTGTGCGCTTGCATCAAGAAGAAATCCGCCAGGCAGACGGCATTGTTATCGTGCATCCCAATTGGTGGGGGCAGCCGCCTGCCATTTTGACAGGCTGGGTGGATAGGGTGTTGCGGGAAAATGTGGCGTATGCTTTTCCGGAGGGCGACAATGGCGGCGGTTTGCCATTGGGTTTGCTCAAAGCAAAAGCGGCGTTGGTGTTTAATACATCCAACACGCCGCCGGAGCGGGAAAACGAAGTGTTTGGCGACCCTTTGCAACGCTTGTGGCGCGATTGCATTTTCGCTTTTTGTGGCGTAAACGTGTTTGACCGCTTGATGTTTCGCGTGATTGCCGACAGCAGCGAAGCGGAACGAAAAGCATGGTTGCAACAGGCAGAAGCATTGGTTGAGCAATATTTTGCATAATCCGCTTGAATGCTGTTTTCAGGCTGCCGTATCTGCCAAAGGCAGCCTGAAAAGCCGAAACCCTTTCCCCGGCATGAACTTTCCCAGTAAAATGCGCCCTTTCATAAAGGACACACCATGTATAACTACCAATCCGACACCACGCAATTTTTAAACGAATTCATTGAACAACACCCCGAAGAAGCCGAGCAACGCCTGAAAAACCGCCGTTTGTTGTGGGACGTAGAACTCAATGCCGATGAACAAAAAGCCTTTGCCGAATCGCGCATCGCCAAAAAACCTTACACCTACCAAGCCGATTAACGGCACAACAAGACAATCCATGCAACAACATGGGTTGTCTGAATTTTAATTAGGCAGCCTGAAAATGACTGTTCACGCCCCGCAATTCACGCCCGATTTACTCGCCTATCTGCGCCAAATCAGCGAACCTGAACACCCCATTCTCGCTCAAATCCGCGCGCACACCGAAGCGCACCGCCTGGGCAAAATGGCAATCGCCCCCGAGCAAGCCGCCTTGCTCGCATGGCTGGCGCGGCTGATGCGCGTGGAGCATTATTTAGAAATCGGCACGTTCACGGGATACAGCAGCACCGCCATCGCCCTTGCGCTGCCCGACAGCGCGCATCTCACCTGCTGCGATATTAACGTAACCCACACCGCCATCGCCCAGCAATACTGGCAACGCGCAGGCATCGCCCACAAAATCACGCTGCACCTGCAACCCGCCATCATCACGCTCGACGAACTCATCGCCCAAGGCAAAGCAGGCAGCTACGACATGATATTTATAGATGCCGACAAACCGCCCACCCCGCACTACTACGAACGCAGCCTGAAACTCATCCGCAGTGGCGGCATCATCGCCATAGACAATTTGCTGCTGGGCGGGCGCATCATCCAGCCCACCAGCGAACGCAGCCCCGCCAGCCAAGCCATCTTGCAAACATTCAACGCCAGCCTGCCGCAAGATAATCGCATCATCCCGCTTACTCTGCCGCTGGGCGATGGCTTAACCCTGCTGTTGAAAAAATGATTTTCAGGCTGTCTCAGCCGCATATCAGAGCAGCCTGAAAACTGGCACATCACTTGCAACAGCTTATTCATCCCTTCAACCTCAAACCAGAAAGCATCATCATGACCACCGAAGCCCAAAACGAACACGACAACAAAAACCACCCCGCCCAAGACGAAGCCCTAACCGCCTACCAAAACGGCGACTACGCCACCGCCCTCGCCGCATGGCAACCGCTCGCCGATGCAGGCGACGCCCAAGCCCAGTTCAACCTCGCCATCATGTACCACAACGGGCAAGGCACCGAACCCGATGCCGCCAAAGCCCTCGCCTACTGCACCCTCGCCGCCGACAACGACATCCCGCCCGCCCAACACTATCTCGGCTACTTGCTGATGGACGAAGAAATCGGCACCCCCAATCCCGAAAAAGCCGCCCACTATTGGCAACGCGCCGCCGAACACGGCATCGACGACGCCCAATACCAACTCGGCTCACTCTACACCCAAGGCATCGGCGTGCCACAAGACACCGACACCGCCGCCGATTGGTACGAAGCCGCCGCCCTGCAAGGGCACGCCCCCGCCCAATACAATCTCGGCGTGCTCTACGCCAACGCCAAGCAATACACCCACGCCAGACACTGGTGGAACAAAGCCCTAGCCCAAGACAACCAAGACGCCAAAGACGCGCTCGCCAAGCTAGACGAAATGGGCTTATAACCCCCAGCCAAAGGCAGCCTGAAAAACCATTCCACAGTTTTCAGGCTGCCCCATCAATTTTTAATCAAGCCATTTTCGCGCGTTGCGCCGCGCACCACGCCCCGCAGCCCAAACCTTTCTTGTAATTCACAAACCCATTTTCAGGCTGCCTCAACCCAAGGACAACCCATGTCGCATAAACTCTACCCCAAACCCACCCCTAGCCAACGCATCAAACTCGCCTTGCACTATCTCACCCCCCAACACACGCTCACCCGCCTAGCAGGCTGGGTAGCAAACCAACAATGGGGCGGCGCAACCCACTTCATCATCCAACAATTCGCCCGCGCCTACAAAATCAACTGGCAAGAAGCCGCCCAACCTCACCCCGGCGACTACCCCACCTTCAACCAATTCTTCACCCGCGCCCTAAAAGACGACGCACGTCCCATCGTAGCAGGCGACAAACAAATCGCCCTGCCCGCCGATGGACGCGTCAGCCAAAGCGGCGCAATCCGCGAAAACCAACTGCTGCAAGCCAAAGGACACAGCTTCACGCTGGAAGACCTGCTCGCAGGCGACGAAGCACTAGCCGCCCAATTTGCCAACGGCAGCTTCATCACCACCTACCTTTCCCCCCGCGACTACCACCGTGTGCATATGCCCTGCGCCGCCATCCTGCGCCAAATGGTTTATGTGCCGGGGGAACTCTATTCCGTGAACCCCTTTCTCGCCCAACACATCCCCAACCTATTCGCCCGCAACGAGCGCGTGATTTGCATCTTTGACACCGCGTTCGGCAAAATGGCGCAAATTCTCGTAGGCGCCACCATCACCGCCAGCATCCGCACCACATGGGCAGGCATCATCAACCCGCCGCGCAGCGAAAACATCCGCGTGTGGGACTACCCTGCCGGGGGCGAGCAAGCCGTCCGTTTCAACAAAGGCGACGAAATGGGCGCGTTCCTGCTCGGCTCAACCGTCATCAACCTGTTCCCGCACAACGCCATCACGCTGGATGCACGATTGCAAGAAAACGCCGAAACCCGCGTCGGCGAACTGCTCGGCACGATAAATTAAACGTTTCAGGCTGCCTATCGCGTGATACGAAAGGCAGCCTGAAAATGGAACGGCGGCGGCTCGCCGCCAAATACCGATTGAATAAACCATCCTGTTTGCCAACATGGCAACAAGCTACCAACGTTGCATGATTGCCAATCCGCTTAACAATGTTTTCAGGCTGCCTTTGGCACAATGCAATAGGCAGCCTGAAAACGATGTTAATCCACCCACTCAATAAAACGCACGAGTAGGCTTGAATTTCATTCAGCGTTTATCCAGCCCAATCCATTGGGTTACCAGCCCCAGAGCAGTTATAAAGCGATGCCTACACAAAACGCCCCGATAGACTCAGGGGCGTTTTTTTATGCGCTCAACTGAGTGCGGAGCCTAAATCTTACACGCCCCGCCCACGCAATCATCATCTTGCAAATCCGATTGCCGATCATCCGCGCCATCGCGCGTGTTATGGTAATACAGCGTTTTCACGCCATATTTATACGCTGAAAGCAAATCTTTCAGCATTTGCTTCATTGGCACGCGCCCGCCTTCAAAGCGTTTGGGGTCGTAGCTGGTGTTGGCGGAAATGGCTTGATCCACAAATTTTTGCATCACGCCCACCAATTTCAAATAACCATCGTTGCCGCCCATTTGCCACAGCGTTTCATATTGATTTTTCAAACGTTCAAACTCGGGCACAACCTGTTTCAAAATGCCATCTTTGGATTGCTTAATGGTTACCAAGCCGCGCGGTGGCTCAATGCCGTTGGTGGCGTTGGCGATTTGCGAACTGGTTTCGCTGGGCATCAACGCGCTCAATGTGCTGTTGCGCAAACCATATTGCACGATGTCGGCGCGCAAGGCTTCCCAATCGTAATGCAAAGGCTCGTTACAGAATTTGTCCAAATCAGCTTTGTAGGTGTCAATTGGCAGGATGCCTTTGGCGTAGTTGGTTTCGCCAAACAGCGGGCATGCGCCGTATTCTTTGGCCAGGTTTACCGAGGCTTTGAGCAAATAATATTGCATGGCTTCAAAGGTGCGGTGGGTTAAGCCGATGGCGCTGCCGTCGCTGTATTTTGCGCCGTTTTTCGCCAAATAATAAGCGTAGTTAATCACGCCCACGCCTAGCGTGCGGCGGTTCATGGTCGCTTTTTTGGCGGCGGGGATGGGGTAGTCTTGGTAATCCAGCAGCGCATCTAGGGCGCGGACGGTCAAATCCGCCAAGTTTTCAAATTCGTCCAAGTTTTCCAATGCGCCGAGGTTAAACGCCGATAGCGTGCACAAGGCAATTTCGCCGTTTTCATCGTTGATGTTGTTCAGCGGCTTGGTAGGCAAGGCGATTTCCAAGCACAAATTGGACTGGCGCACGGGTGCGACTTTGGGGTCAAATGGGCTGTGCGTGTTGCAATGGTCCACGTTTTGCACATAGATGCGCCCTGTGCCTGCGCGTTCTTGCATCAGCATGGAGAATAAATCTGCCGCGCTGATGGTTTCTTTGCGGATATTTGGGTCGTTTTCGTATTGGGTGTAGAGGCGTTCAAATTCGTCTTGGTCGGCGAAAAAGGCTTCGTATAACCCTGGGGTTTCGTGTGGCGAGAATAGGGTGATGTTGCCGCCTTTAATCAGCCGCGTGTACATCAACTTGTTGATTTGCACGCCATAATCCAACTGGCGGATGCGGTTTTCTTCCACGCCGCGGTTGTTTTTCAACACTAACAGGCTTTGCACTTCAATGTGCCACAGTGGATAGAACAAAGTTGCCGCACCGCCGCGCACGCCGCCTTGTGAACAAGATTTAACGGCAGCCTGAAACATTTTGAAAAACGGAATGCAACCCGTGTGTTGCGCTTCGCCACCGCGAATTTCGCTGCCCAAGCCGCGAATGCGCCCTGCGTTGATGCCGATGCCCGCACGTTGGGAAACGTATTTCACGATGGATGATGTGGTGGCGTTGATGCTGTCTAGGCTGTCGTCACATTCAATCAGCACGCAGCTGGAAAATTGGCGCGTTGGCGTGCGCACGCCGCTCATAATCGGCGTAGGCAACGAGATTTTGAATTGCGAAACGGCATCGTAAAAGCGTTTCACATAATCCAAGCGTGTGTTTTTGGGGTATTTGGCAAACAGGCACATCGCCACCAAAATGTATAAAAACTGTGGGCTTTCAAAGATTTGGCGCGTTACGCGATTTTGCACCAAATATTTGCCTTCTAGCTGCTTAACGGCGGCGTAGGAAAAGGTCAAATCGCGCTCGTGGTCAATGTAGCCGTTGATTTCGTTGTATTCGGCTTCGGTGTAGTCTTGCAGCAAGTGAGCATCGTATTTACCCAACGCCACCATTTTTTGCACATGGGCAAACAAGTGCGGCGGCGCATATTCGCCGTAGGCAATTTTGCGCAGATGGAAAATGGCGAGGCGCGCGGCGAGGTATTGATAATCGGGCGTTTCTTCGGAGATTAAATCGGCGGCAGATTTGATGATGGTTTCGTGGATGTCGTCGGTGCGGATGCCGTTGTAGAACTGGATGTGCGATTTCAGCTCCACTTGCGACACGGACACATTGTCCAATCCTTCGGCGGCCCATGTTACAACTTTGTGGATTTTGTCCAAATTGATGGGCTCTAGCCGCCCATCGCGTTTGGTAACTTTTATGTTGCTGCTCATGTGTGCTTCTCCTGCGAAAAAAATACAAAATGCCGAGTTTAATTCGGCATTTTTGAAGGTTTTATTGAGTGGGCAAATTTTACGAATTTTCAGGCTGCCTGAATAGATTGACAAAATTCTTTACATCATAAGCGGTTGTTTTACATCTAAATAATAATAATTTGCGGGATTGACACACACTTGCGCAGTTATCCACAAATGGCGTGTTTTGAATGGGTTACTTGCGCTTTCAGGCTGCCGCAAAAATGGCGCATAAGCCAAAAGATAAATTGAAAACGCATTAGGCAGCCTGAAAAGGTCAATTTGCCATTTTGTGCTATTTTGATAATGAAAACGGCGCAAAGATGGCGAGTAAGCCAAACCGAGCAGGAGGCTTTTCAGGCTGCCTCAATGGGCAGTGATGTGGCGAGGGGTGGATTGTTGCGGATTATTGTATGGCGCATTTTTTTAACGCTATTTCTCAAACGTCCGCTTTGCCTAATAAGGCAGCCTGAAACGTTTATAATTGCGTTTTCAGGCTGCCTCAACAGCCTCGTTATTCAGCCAATCAACAAGGAAATCCCATGCCACACGCCTATATCCGCCACATCGCGCAAGCCGCCAAAGCCGCGTTTTACCCGCTCGCCCAAGCCTCCACCGCCGCCAAAAACGCCGCCTTGCTGCGCCTTGCCAATTTAATCCACGCCCACCAAGCCGCGCTGTTTGCCGCCAACCAACAAGACCTTGTCCACGGCAAACAAAAAGGCTTATCCGAAGCCCTGCTAGACCGCCTTACCCTCAGCGAAGGCAGCCTGAAAACCATGATAGACGGCTTGCACCAAATCGCTGCGCTGCCCGACCCCGTGGGCGAAATGGACGAATTTCGCTTGCGCCCCAATGGGTTGCGCATCGGCAAAATGCGCGTGCCGCTGGGTGTCATCGGCATTATTTACGAATCGCGCCCCAATGTAACCGTGGATGCCGCCGCGCTATGCTTGAAATCGGGCAATGCCTGCATTTTGCGCGGCGGCAGCGAGGCGTTTCATTGCAACGTGGCACTGGCGAAGCTCATCGCCCAAGCTCTGCGCGAAACGGGGCTGCCTGAAAACGCCGTTTGCTTTGTGGAAAACACCAGCCGCGAAAGCGTGGGCGCGATGCTGCAACTGCCTGATTTGATTGACGTGATTATTCCGCGCGGCGGCAAATCGCTGGTGGCTCGCATCAGCGCAGAAGCCCGCGTGCCCGTTATCAAGCATTTGGACGGCATTTGCCACATTTATTTAGACGAAACCGCCGACGCGCAAAAAGCCGTCAACATCGTGTTCAACGCCAAAACCTCGCGCTGCGGCACGTGTAACACGGTGGAAACGCTGCTGGTGCATCAAAACCGCGCCGCCGATTTGCTGCCAGCCGTTGCCGCCAAGCTCGCCAAAAAACAAGTGGAACTGCGCGGCTGCGAGCGCACACGCGCCGTGTTGCCCGATATTCAGGCTGCCTCTGATGAAGATTGGGACACCGAATACCTCGCGCTGATTTTGTCCATCAAAATCGTGGACGATTTGAGCGCAGCCATCGCCCACATCAACACGCACGGCAGCCACCACACCGACACCATCATCACGGAAAACTACACCCACGCCAACCAATTTTTGCGCGCGGTGGACAGCGCAAGCGTGATGGTCAATGCCTCCACGCGCTTTGCCGATGGCTTTGAATACGGCTTGGGCGCAGAAATCGGCATCTCCACCGACAAGATTCATGTGCGCGGCCCCGTGGGGTTGCATGGGCTGACTTCGCAAAAATGGGTGGTGTTGGGGGATGGGCAGGTGAGATAGATGGTTTTCAGGCTGCCTTGGGGGGGGGATGAAGCAGCCTGAAACAGGGGTATTGCTCCGTTATTTGCTTAACTGTTTTATTTTCAGGCTGCCTAATCATTCTTAATCAACAGGCAGCCTGAAACACTTGTCAATCCAACCAAATCTTCAACCCCGCCAATGCTAACGATGCCAAGCAAATATAAAATAGTGTTTTCCAAAACGGCTCATCTTCATCATCATTCCAAACATAATGCTACAGCAACACAATCAAGCCCTGCGCAAACACATACAAAAATGCCGCGCCAAACGTTTTCATCATCTTGCCTTTCATCAAAGCCAAAGCAGCCTGAAACTACCACAGCCCGCAAAATGATACAATCGCCGCTTTCGTTTCACCGCCATCATCCAAAGGAGTATGCGCCATGTTTCACCCGTTATCCCGCAAAAAACTCTGTTTCGCCCTCGCCGCCGCGTTTGCCGCCAGCAGCGTTCAGGCTGCCGCGTTTGATGCCAAGCAATGCGCCCGATTGAGTCAAACCGATGGCGTGGTTGCCGCGCAATGGGTGAACGCAGGCAAGCTGCCCAGCGACGACCAAGCCGCGTTCACCGGCTCGTCGCGCGCCGCCGCCGATGTGGAATTTGGCGCGCACTGCGTGGTGTCGGGCGAACTGGAAAAACGCACGGGCGCAGACGGCAAGCCGTATTACATCGGCTACCAAATGCGGCTGCCTGAAAGCTGGAACGGCAAATTCCTGTTTCAAGGCGGTGGCGGCATGGATGGCTTCATCGCCCCCGCCGTTGGCGCAACGCCCGTGGCAGGCTCAACCGCCACGCCCGCGCTCAAACGCGGCTACGCCGTTGTCAGCATGGATGGCGGGCATCAAGGCGCGGGCGACGCATCGTTTGGCGCAGACCAGCAAGCGCGGCTCAATCTTGCCTACCAATCCACAGGCAAAGTAACCCAAGCCGCCAAGCTGCTTATTCGCCAAGCCTATCAAGCCGAGCCCAAACACAGCTATTTTATGGGCTGCTCCAACGGCGGGCGCGAAGCCATGCTTGCCGCCATGCGCTATCCCACCGAGTTTGACGGCGTAGTTGCGGGCAACCCAGGGTTTCGCCTATCACGCGCCGCCATCGCCCAATCGTGGGACAACCAGCATTTTCAGGCTGCCGCGCCGAAAAACGCCCAAGGCGAACGCATTTTTGCCAACGCACTCACGCAACAAGATTTAGATGCCGTCGCACAAGGCGTGTTAAACCGCTGCGACAAAAACGACGGTCTGCAAGACGGCATCATCAACGCATGGGAAAGCTGCGACTTCAAGCCCGAAATGGTGCAAAAACAAATCGGCAAAGACAAAGTCAAACTGCTGCACGCCATTTTTGACGGCGCCAAAACCAGCAAAGGCGAGCCGATTTACAGCGGTTGGTTCTACGACGCAGGCATCAATCAGGCAGGCTGGCGCGGCTGGAAGCTGGGCGACTCGCAAACCGCCCAGCCCAACGCCCGCAACATCACACTCGGCGCAGCCAGCCTGCCCAGCTATTTTATGACCCCCTAT
>CAUVGV010000034.1:0-14155 GCA_963551505.1 uncultured Kingella sp. | reverse complement strand
GCTCGCCTTGCTGTACTACTTGTACTATCTGCGGCTCGCCGCCTTGTCTAAGTCTTAATTGGAACGACTATAGATAAATAGGTCAGCGTTTGTCGGGCATAAATGCCCGACCTACCAACTCTTCTGTGTAATCCGTCATTTGACGACGAGCCGCCGCCACTCCATTGTGTATCTTGTTTTCAGGCTGCCTTTGCGATGCTTAAAGGCAGCCTGAAACGTTTGGGCTACGGCAACGCAAAGAGTGGGTATGGCGGCGATACGCCATGCTCTGTTTCGGACGGCACAAAGGGTTAGGGCAGCCTGAAACGCCAAACCCGCTTTCAGGCTGCCTTACTTCTGCTTCGCCCGCCACAACCGCCACACCACGCCCAGCCCAATCACCAAGCCCAGCAATGCGGGCGCAATCAATGCGCGGGCAGATGCGCCGCTGCCCATCAGGCTAAACGCCACTTTGCTCACCGCTGCTGCGGCTAAAACCGCCGCCAAGCCTTTGCCGCTGTGCTGCCACGCCGCGCCCAGCAGCAACGCGAAATACGCCAACACGGCAAGCGTGTACAGCCCTGTTTGCAGCGTCCAGCCGCCGCGCAAAAACGCAACTTCATCGGCAAGAAAGTGCGCCACGTTGGCATCGGCAACGGCGGGCGCGGGAAACCATGCCATGCTGGTGAGCAGCGCGAAAATGCCCGCCATCAGCCCCGCCCAACTGCGCCACCACGCCGCCAGCATAATGGGAATCAGCAGCAGCGGGCGGATATACCAGCTTAATATGTTGTGATGCCGTGCAAACAGCCAATCTTGAAAGGCGTAATTCGTCAAAGCTTGTTCCACAAACGCGATGGAAAGGGCGAGAAAAACGAGGGCGATAATGCGGCTGGGCATGGGGATTCCTTTTTGTTGGCGTGGGGCATTTTCAGGCTGCCTTTGGCTGTTGGCAACGGTTTAGGCAGCCTGAAACCTTTGCCAATGCTGTTGTTGGTTGGGCGTTATTTTGCATCGGTTCAACAACGGCGTGGAGTATTTTCAGGCTGCTTTTGGTTGCTGGCAACGGTTAGGCAGCCTGAAACGCCAAACCCATTTTCAGGCTGCCTCAATGCCCTATTCTTGCAACATCTGCACAATCCGCTCCACCGATTCCAGCACGGGCGGAAATTGGGTAAACCCGTCCCTATCCAAAAAGTGCCCGCCCGTGGCGCGGATATGCAAATAGCCGTTCAACTCTTTTGCCACATAGCGCGTGTTTTCAACGGGCACAATGGTGTCGTCATCGGCACTAATCAGCTCAATGCGGTTGCCTGCCATGCGGGCGATGGCGGCAAAATCAATGCGGCAGCGATCAACATAGGCATCAATATTAAAGCCGTTGATTTCGGGCAGCGTGGGAATGCGCTTGCCAAAGGCAGACACCAGCACCAGCCCGCCAATTTTGCGCGGCTGAGCGGCGGTTAAATAGTGCAGCAGCGAAATCGTGCCCAAGCTGTGCGCCACAAATATCTGATTTTCAGACGGTTTGTCGATATACTGCGCCAGCGTTTGCTGCCAGCGGTCAAAATCGGGCTGCTCGCTATCGGGCATGGGCACGCGCACGGCGGCGATGCCGCGCTGTTCTAGCTGGGTTTGCAGCCAGCCAAACCAGTGGTTGTTTATGGTTGCACCGTAGCCATGGATAATGAATACGGTGGGGCGATTGCTGCAGCGGGGCAGTTTGGCGCACGCGGTAAGCACGCCTGCGGCGGCGGTGGTGCAAAATTGACGGCGGTTCATGGGGTGTCCTTGTGGTGTTGAAAACGGTAGCTTACAGGCTAACACGGTGTGAGGGGCAAGCTGTTATGTTGATGGGCAGCCTGAAATGGCATTGATGGCGTTTCAGGCTGCCTTTGAGTGAATACAATGGAAGGAAAACAATGAAAATTGGCGAATTTTCGCAGCAAAGCGGCATCAGCGTGCGCATGCTGCGGTTTTATGAGACGGCTCGGCTGCTGGTGCCTCGGCGCACGGCGCAAGGTTGGCGTGATTATGATACGGCGGATATTGGCTTTATCCGCAAAGCCGCGCTGCTGAACCGTGCGGGCGTGCCGTTGAAGGATTTGGCGTTGATGCGGGATTGTTTGCGCGATGAACCGCAGGATTTTTGTGCGGATTTGCGGGCGCGGTTGATAGCGACACGGGCGCATTTGGTAGACGAAATCGCGCGTTTGCAACAATCTGAGCGGCTGTTGGCGGAGTTGTTGGCGGGGGGTGATGAGGCAGCCTGAAAATGGCAAATAGGATTTTCGGGCTGCCTTTGTCTCATTCGCCATTTGGCGATGAACCGTTGCCGCTCCATTGTGTATCTTATTTTTAGGCTGCCTTTGCGATGCTTAAAGGCAGCCTGAAACGTTTGCGCTACGGCAACGGAAAAGAGTGGGTATGGCGGCGATACGCCATGTTCTGTTTCAGACTGCGCGAATGTTTGAGGCAGCCTGAAAAGCATTCGTTTTGCGTTTGGTGGTGTCCTAAAAAGTATGCTGCTTGTCTTTTTAGTAATTCAAATTAGCCAAATTCCGCTGTTTTAACAGGAAATTTTGCACGATAGAAATGCCGTTATTGGCTTGACGTTTTATGTCAGCATACTTTTTAGGACACCACCTTGCGTTTTAGCTTCGCAACTCCGCTTCGCTACACAGGCTGCCTCTGCCATCTGCCATTTGGCGACGAACCATCGCCACTCCATTGCCTGTCGTATTTTCATTTTCAGGCTGCCTTTGCATTGCTTAAAGGCAGCCTGAAACGCTTGGGCTACGGCAACGCAAAGAGTGGGTATGGCGGCGATACGCCATGCTCTGTTTTGGGCTACGCGAAAGGTTGGTGCAGCCTGAAAACGCAAATAGCTTTTCAGGCTGCCTCAAATTATTTACAAAAATTCACACAACCCCTTACATCTTGCCACAATAGCCCCTTTCCTTTTTATAACACTGGCATCAATCAACATAACTAAACAATCCAAAACCACGGCATTCGTTGCCACAGGGCTGATGCTCTTTGCCCTATTCTTCGGCTCGGGCAACCTGATTTACCCGCCCACCATGGGGCAAAAAGCAGGCTCCGAAATCCTGCCCGCCATGATAGGCTTTTTGATTACAGGCGCAGGCTTGCCGCTCTTGGGCGTGCTGGCGATTGCCTATTCCAACTCGCGCGACATTCAAGACCTCGCCAGCCGCGCGGGCAAAGCCTACGGCATCATCTTTTCCGTGGTGTTGTATTTGGCGATTGGGCCGTTTTTCGTTGCCGCCCGCAATGGCGCGGTGGCGTTTGACATTGCCATCAAGCCGTTTCTCGGTGCGGACAGCAATCACCAACTTATATTAGGCGTGTTTACCGTGCTGTTCTTCGCCGTGAGCTACTGGCTCTCCGTTTCCCCCGGCAAGCTGGTGGACAGGGTCGGCAAAGTGCTCACTCCCGCGCTGCTGGTTACCATCGCCATTTTGGTGGTGTACGCCGCTTTCAACCCCATGGCACCGCTGCAAGCCCCCGTGCCCGACTACGCCGCCAGCCCGTTCACCAAAGGGCTGATTGAAGGCTACGGCACCATGGACGCGCTCGCCTCGCTCGTGTTTGCCATCATCGTGATTGATGCCGTGCGCGGCATGGGCTACGAGAAAAAAGAAGAAGTCATCTCACTCACCGCCCGCGCGGGCATCATCGCCATCGCCTTTTTGGCGATTGTGTACGCCTTTGTTGCCTATTTGGGCGCGACCAGCGTGGGCAAAATTGGCTTGCAAGAAAACGGCGCAGACGTGTTAGCCAAAGCCGCTCATATCTACTTCGGCTCAGTGGGCAATGTGCTGCTTGCCGTGATTGTGCTGCTGGCGTGTTTGTCCACATCGGTTGGCTGATTACCGCCAACGGCGAATACTTCTCGCGCCTGATTCCCCGCGTGTCCTATCGCAGCTGGATTATCATCTTCACGCTGATTTCGCTGCTGCTGGCCAACGTGGGCTTATCCGCCATGATTAAATTTGCCGTGCCCGCGCTGATGCTGCTGTATCCCATGACTATGGTTTTGATTATGCTCGCCTTTTTGAACAACCTGTTTGACGAACGGCGGCTGGTGTACGGCATCACCATTTTAGGCACGCTGCCCGTTGCGCTGGTGGACGGCTGGCGCACGCTGCACAGCCTGCTAGAAGGCGGTAAAGATGCGTGGATTATGCAGCTAGACGGTATGCTGAAAATCAATCTGCCGCTGTATTCCTACGGGCTGGGCTAGATTTTGCCTTCGGCGGTGGCGTTTGTGATTGGCGTGATTTTGACGAAAATTATTAAGAAAAAATAAAGAAGTTGGCAAAAACGGCTGTGTGTGAACAGCCGTTTTTTTTGCGTTTGAGGCAGCCTGAAACCTTGCTGCGAATGGTCAATACTACACGGGGTGCAGGGGCGGGGCTGTTTATCTTGGGTTTGCGAAACGGATTTTGTGTCAGAAAGCAGGCTATGCAAGGCGCAAACCGCAGCAAAATTGAACACCTTGCGAGGATTGGCAACGCAGCAGAGCCTGTTTTAGTGGCGCAAAAGCCGCCGCAATACCCAATATAAACAGCCCCATCCCTGCTCGTGGTAGGCGGCGAAACGCCTGCTCTGGCAAAGGATAAGCAATGTAAAAAGGCAGCCTGAAAACGGATAAAACCCATTTTCAGGCTGCCTATTCATGGCTACACAATCATTTCTGATACTGCAAAGCCGCTTTCACAAACGCGGTAAACAAGGGATGCCCCTTGCGCGGGTTGGAGGTAAATTCGGGGTGGAACTGGCAGGCGAAGAACCACGGATGGTTGGGGATTTCAATCGTTTCCACCAGCCGCTCGCGCCCTGCCGACACGCCGCCAATCACCAAGCCTGCGGCTTCAAGCTGCGGCACATAATGGTTGTTCACCTCATAGCGGTGGCGGTGGCGTTCGCGGATTTGGGTTGCGCCGTAGATTTTGGCGGCAAGGCTGCCCTGCTTCAATTCCACTTCCTGCGCGCCCAAGCGCATGGTGCCGCCCAAGTCGGCGTTTTCGTCGCGCGTTTCCACGCTGCCGTCTGCGGTTTGCCATTCGTCTATCAGCGCGATAACAGGGTGGGCGGCTTTCAAGTCAAACTCGGTGGAATTGGCACCTGCCAAGCCTGCCACGTCGCGGGCGTATTCAATCAACGCAATTTGCATCCCCAAGCAAATGCCCAAATAGGGGATGTTGTGCTCGCGGGCGAAGCGGGCGGCGGCGATTTTGCCTTCCACGCCACGCGAACCAAAGCCGCCCGGCACAAGGATGGCATCAAAGTTTTTCAGGCTGCCTACGCCGTCTTGTTCCAGCGTTTCGCTGTCAATATAAGTAATGTTTACATCGGTTTGCGTGTGGATACCTGCATGGCGCAGGGCTTCGGTGAGCGATTTGTAGGACTCGGTTAAATCCACATATTTGCCCACCATGGCGATGTTTACCTTGTGCTGCGGATTTTTGATTGCATAAACAATTTTTTTCCACTCGGTCAAATCGGCTTGGCGCACATTCAGCTGCAACTGTTCGCAAATAATGGTGTCAATGCCTTGATTGTGCAGCATTTCAGGCACTTCATAGATGCTTTTGGCATCGTAGCTGCCCACCACGGCGCGTTCTTCCACGTTGCAAAACAGCGCGATTTTGCGGCGTTCTTCGTCGGGCAGGATTCTGTCCATGCGGCAGATAAGGATGTCGGGCTGCAAGCCGATGCTGAGCATTTCTTTCACGGTGTGCTGCGTGGGCTTGGTTTTGATTTCGCCCGCCGCCGCGATATAAGGCACATACGACAGATGCACAAACAAGGTGTTAGCGCGACCAAGCTGGCTGCGCATTTGGCGAATGGCTTCCAAAAACGGCAGCGATTCAATGTCGCCCACTGTGCCGCCAATTTCCACAATCGCCACGTCTTTGCCTGCCGCGCCTTCGTGGATGCGGCGTTTGATTTCGTCGGTGATGTGGGGGATGACTTGCACCGTGCCGCCCAAATAGTCGCCGCGCCGTTCTTTGGCGATGACGTTTTCGTACACTTGCCCCGAGCTGAAACTGTTGGCGCGGGTGAGCGTGGCGTGGATAAAGCGTTCGTAATGCCCGAGGTCTAAATCGGTTTCTGCGCCATCGTCGGTTACAAACACTTCGCCGTGCTGAAACGGGCTCATGGTGCCTGGGTCTACGTTGATGTAGGGGTCTAGTTTGAGCATGGTTACGTTTAGCCCGCGCGATTCTAGGATGGCGGCAATAGAAGCGGCGGCGATGCCTTTACCCAAGGAAGAAACAACGCCGCCCGTTACGAAGATGAATTTTGTCATGATGGTTAAACCTGTGTTGGAATGCGTGATTTTAACGCAAAAATGGGGTAAGTAAAAGTTTGGAAAGGGCTGAAAGCAATCGCTCTATTTTGTGTTTCAGGCTGCCTTTGCGATGCTTAAAGGCAGCCTGAAAAACAGTTTAACGAAGCCAAAATGGTGTTTGCTGTGCTTCGTTTAATATAGTCGTTCCAATTAAGTCTTATACAAGGCGGCGAGCCGCAGATAGTACAAGTAGTACAGCAAGGCGAGCCAACGCTGTATAAGGCTTAATTGGAGCGACTATATTTCTGATGGATTTACCTTTGCGCCTTATCGCGGCGCGGGCGAACTTATTAGGCGCAGTCAAACAATTTTGCTCATTGGCGGTAACCCCAAAAACATTTTCAGGCTGCCCTATCCAATACGATAGAGGCAGCCTGAAACGCAGTTTGGCGGCTCAAAATATCAGCCGTTATCAATCATCCAATTAGCCGAAGAACGCCATCATGCGGTCTAGGATGGCGGCGTTAATCAAGTCGATGAAGAACGCGCCCACCAGCGGCACAATCAAAAACGCTTTGTGCGATGGCCCGAATGTGCTGGTTACCGATTGCATATTGGCAACGGCGGTGGGGGTTGCGCCCAGCCCGAAGCCGCAATGCCCTGCGGCGAGGATGGCGGCATCGTAGTCTTTGCCCATAAAGCGGAAGGTTACGAAGTAGGCGTAGAAAATCATCACCACGGTTTGCACCAGCAAGATAATCATCATGGGCCCTGCCATGCCTGCCAGTTGCCACAGTTTCATGCTCATCAATGCCATAGCGAGGAATAGACTTAACGCGGCGTTGCCGAACACATCAATGGCGCGGTCAAACATATTGAAGCGGAAAATGCCAGTGAGCGCGTTGCGCAGCACCACGCCGAAGCCCAGCGCCCATACGAATTGCGGCAGTTTGAAATCAGGCGCGACTTGTTTCATGTAGCCCACCATAAACGATGAGAACGCCAAGCAGGCGGCAAACAATGCCATGGTTTCAATGGCGGATTCGGCGGTAATCAAGCGGCGGCGATGGGCTTGCTCAAAGGTTTTGTCGTCGTAGCTGTCGTTGCTGCTATCGTTGTTGTCGCTGGTTTCGTCAATGGGTTTGCGTCCCATTTTGTTCACCAAACGGCGGGCAACGGGACCGCCAATCAAGCCGCCTGATACCAAGCCGTAAGTGGCGGAAACTATGGCCATTTCTACCGCGCCTTTGATGCCGTATTTGGTGGCAAGCGTGCCGCCGTAGGCTGCGCCTGTGCCGTGCCCGCCTGTGAGCGTGATGGAGCCTGTAATCAAGCCGATGAGCGGGTTTTGCCCCAGCGCGGTTGCCAAGCCGATGCCCACGAAGTTTTGCACCAAAATAAAGATGCTGACGATAATCAAAAAGGCAACCAGCGGGAAGCCGCCTTGTTTCAGGCGCGAGAAGTCGGCAGACAAGCCGATGGACGAGAAAAACACCAGCATAAAGGTGGATTGCAACGAGGCTTCAAAGGTGAAGGTGATGCCTGTGGTGTAATACAGGGTGGTGAAGATGGCGGCAACCAGCAATCCGCCGACTACGGGGTCAGGGATGTTGAAGTCTCGGAAAAATTTAACTTTTTTCACAATCACGCGCCCGAGCAACAGCACGAGGGTGGCGGCGATTAAGGTGTAATAAGCGTTGAGTTGGATGGGTTCCATAATGCTCCCTCTTATTATATGTGGTTGAATTATTGCACGTTTACGGCGGATGGGCAGCCTTGAAACGCGCATCAAGTGGGCAATATAATAGGGGATTTGTTAAAAATTGTCAAAATATGCGAAGAATGGTTTAGCGTGGGTTTGGCGCGATGACGCGATTTGCGGCGGAATTTTGATGTTTTGTTCTGTGATGATGCGAGGGCGAAGTGGAATTTGGGGGAAATGGGGGGATTTTTGGTAAGAAACGGTGTGAGGGGATTGGGGGATTGAGGCAGCCTGAAAACGGGAATGGAACGGCGGCGGCTCGCTGCCAAATTGCTTATTAAACAGGGTATAACTGATTTACCCAAATGTCGGCAAGCCGCCGATGCGCCATAAGCGGTGGGTATTTTCAGGCTGCCTTAGTGTAGTAACTGAGGCAGCCTGAAAATATAACGAGTAAAGCATGTGCCGCAGACACACACGGGCTTGGATTGTAAATGTGCAAACCGCGTGCGTGGCAAAGCCATACCCCCTACATTTATGCCGCTATATTTTCAGGCTGCCTCAAAGGCGTTGCCATCAAAACTGGTTTTTCAACTCGCGCAGGGCAACAAAATAATCCTCATCGCTGCTATACGTTTGCTGGGTGAGCTGGCGGATGCGTTGTTGCACGACGGGCAGGTGCACGCGCAAAAAGGGGTTAATTTGCTTTTCGTGGGCGAGGGTTACGGGCAGGCTGGGGATGGTTTGGGCGCGTTGTTGCGCGGCGAGAATGTGAGGGTTGTTGGGTTCTATGTGGGCGGCGAAACGCAGGTTGGCGGCGGTGTATTCGTGCGCGGGGTAGAGTTGGGTGGCATCGGGCAGCCTAAAAATACGTTGCAGGCTGTGATACAGCCATTGTGGGCAGCTGTCGGGGAACACGCGCCCGCAGCCTGCGGAAAACAGGGTATCGCCTGTGAACAGGTGTTGTTGGTTGAGCAGGTAGCAGCGGTGGTGGGCGGTATGCCCTGCGGTGTGCCACACGCGGGCGCGGTGGTTTTGCCATGCGATGCTGTCGCCCTCGCACACGATGTGGGTGGCTTGCGGGATGTCTTCCGCGCCGTAAACGGGGCAGCCTGAAAAGTGTTGTGTGAGCGCGGCGATGCCTGCGGTGTGGTCGGCATGGGCGTGGGTTATCCAGATTTGGGCTAGGGTTAAGCCGTGGGCGTGCAGATAATCCAGCACGGGGGCGGCTTCACCGGGGTCTATGCAGACGGCTTGGTTGTGTTGCCGGATGAGCCAGATGTAGTTGTCGGTGTAGGCGCTGATGGGTGTAATGGTTGGGGTAATGGTGAGCATGGTGGGATTGGAATGGGCTAAGGTTCGTATATGACTAGGGTGTGCTGTTCGCCTGCCAGTTCTTCGTCGATGATTTGAGCGATGGTTGCCCAGTCGCCGCGCGCCAAGCCTGCGCCGATTTTGGGATAACCGATGCGCTTGCCTGCAAATTGCGCTTTCACTTGGCGCATGGCGGCGCGGATGGCGGCGTAATCGGCAAGGATGCCTTTGCCGTGCCAGTGGTTTTGCGTGTAGGCATTGACGATGATGAGCGTGCGCCCATTGGCTTCCACTTGCGCGCTGCTGATTTGCCCGAGTTTGCTTGCGCCTTTGGGTGTGGCGCAATCGGCGGCGTAGGCGGCGGGGAAGTGGGCTTTGATTTGCTTGGCGATGCCTGCGCCCATGGCGTGTTGGCAGTTGCAGCCGTGGATGATGACATCAAATTCGCCTGCGAGGGCAAGGGCGATTAGGTCGCCTGAACGGGTTTGCATGGTGGGGCTCCTTAGGGAGGCAGCCTGCGTAGCGAAGCGGAGTTGCGAAGCTAAAATGGGGGTGGGCGGTTTCAGGCTGCCTCTATTTAACAGCGTAGGTGTGATGGGGTGCACTACGCATCATTAAACATGGCTGCGGGCGGGCATTGCGCCTATGTTGAGGCAGCCTGAAACGTTGTTTAGCGCGGTTAAAAGGATTGATCGCTGCGCCATGCTATTCGCCACGCCAAACGGTGTTTTCAGGCTGCCTCTATTCCACCCATGCACAACGGGGCAGGCGTGTTATTCCGCTTCGTTCAACAGCCAATATTGCAAGGCAATCAGGGTTTTGCCGTCTTTAAACGCGCCGTTGGCGAGCATGGTGCGGATTTGCGCGCGGGTATAAAGCTCGGTTTCTACTAATTCGTCTTCATCGGGTTGCAGGCTGCTGGTGGGGGTGATGTTGCGGGCGCGGTAGAGGTGCAGCACTTCGTCGCAGAAGCCGGGGGCGCTGAAAAAGTCTAGGATTTTTTCCACGCGCTCGGCGGTGTAAGGGGTTTCTTCGCCCAATTCGCGCAAGGCGCACACGGCGGGGTCTTCGCCCTCGTCTAGCTTGCCTGCGGGGATTTCTAGCGTGGCTTGGTTGGTGGCGTATCGCCATTGGCGCACGAGCACCACGCGGTTGTCGGGCGTGGTGGCGAGCACGCAGGCTGCCCCCGGATGGCGCACGACGATGCGGGTGTGGATGTTGCCGTTGGGCAGTTGGATTTGGTCGCGGTTGATTTTGAGAAAGCTGCTGTGGTCAATCGGGGTGCTGCTGATGGGGGTTTCGGTAAGGTTCATGGTTGTTCCTTTGGGGTGGTTGGGGCAGCCTGAAATGCTGGGGCTGTGGGGCGTGGGTGTGGCGGCAAGACGCCACGTTCTGATTTGAACTGCGGAGGCAGCCTGAAACTTTTGTAAAACGGGCAACTGGTGGAGCGTCGGTGGCTTGCCGACATTTTTGCAATCGGCAAAGCCCTGTTGAACAAAGCATAAAGCATTTGGCGACGAGCCGCCGCTGCTCCATTTTGGATTTCAGGCTGCCTCGGATGTTGTGCAAAGATTGCAGCCTGAAAACGGTATTTCAGTAAACAACACTAGTAGGCGCGTTATTACAACGTTGCCAAGTGATGCGTGAACAAGTACGGCTGAGGCAGCCTGCGTAGCGAAGCGGAGTTGCGAAGCTAAAACGAAAAACAGTTAAACCCAAAATCTGGCTTAACACGATTCGCCCACTTGCACGCCGCTGGCGGTGTCTTGCGGCGTGGCAAGCTGGGCGGTAAGGCGTTGGGCAGCCTGAAACTCGGCGGTTTGCATGGTGGCTTGGGCTTGTGCGGGCGTTTGGCTGGCAGCCATATTTTGCCAACGCGCGGCAAGGTGGGGGTTTTCAGGCTGCGTGAAGTCGGCGCGTAGCTCGTCCACCAAATCGGGACGGTTGCACACAAGGGCGATGTCGCAGCCTGCGGCAAAGGCGAGTTGGCAGCGTTGGCGGATGCTGCCTGCGCTGACTGCGCCTTCCATCGTCATGTCGTCGGAGAAAATCACGCCGTTAAAGCCCAGCTGCCCGCGCAGCACGGTTTTGAGCCAATGCGCGGAGAAGCCTGCGGGCTGAGGGTCTATATTTTGATAAACGACGTGGGCGGGCATCACGGCTGCCATGCCTTGCGCGGCAAGGGCGGCAAAGGGGGCGAGGTCGGTTTGCAGTTCTGCCCATGTGCGGCTGTCGTGCGGGAGCGTGAGATGGCTGTCGCCTGACACGAAGCCGTGCCCCGGAAAGTGCTTGCCGCAGGTTTTCATGCCGCCTCGGTTGAGCCCGCGTTGCAACGCGAGGGCTAGGGCGATGACGATTTCAGGCTGCCGATGCAGGCTGCGGTTGCCGATAACGGGGCAGCGTTGCCAGTCTAAATCCAGCACGGGGGTGAACGATAAATCTATGCCGCAGGCAACGAGTTCGGTGGCGAGCACCCAGCCGATTTGTTCGGCGGCGGCTTGGGCGGCAGCGGGGCTTTGCGTGTCCCATAGCTCGCCCAGCGTGCGCATGGCGGGCAGGCGGGTGAAGCCGTGGATAAAGCGTTGCACGCGCCCGCCTTCGTGGTCGACGGCGATGATGAGTTCGGGCTGGCGCAGGGCTTTGATTTGACGGCACAGCTCGGCGAGTTGCTCGGGGTTTTGGTAATTGCGGCGGAACAGGATGATGCCGCCGATGGCGGGGTCTAGCAGGCGTTGGCGGTCGTCGTCGGTGAGCGTGTGGGCGGCGATGTCTGCCATGATGGCACCGCGTGGGAGATGTGGGGGCATGGGTGGAGCTTTCTGGGGTGTGGGTTTTCAGGCTGCCTTATTACGCACAGTATGCGGTTGGCGCGATAAGGCAGCCTGAAAGTGAATACAGGTTCTTAATCGGCTGTCCAAATGGTTTGCTGGTCTGCGCCAAATTGGATGCGTTCAACAGGGTGGTCTAGCACGAAGCGGGCGTTAAGCTGCCCTGTGTGCTGGCTGCTGGCTAGGGTTTTGTGGACAACAATATGCGCGGTGCGTTGGGCGCGGTCACTGCTGATTGCAACGTGGCGGATGCCGAGCGCGCTGTCGTTAAGCAGCCCTGTGAGCGTGATGGTGCTACGGGCGGTCGTGTTGGCAACTTGCACGCGCAATGCGCTGAAATCTTGCACTCGGGCGGTTTGCGGGGCGATGCCGCAGGCGGCGAGCAGCGTGGCAAGGATGGGAGCGGGTTTCATTTTCAGGCTGCCTTTCTAGGGCGTATTGACTGGGCAACGACGTTTCAGGCTGCCTTTTGGCAAAACATAAACGGCAGCCTGAAACGCGGTAATGTAATCCAATCAAGCAGCAATGGCGTTGCCAACGGGTGCATTGAATAGGCTATGCGCCTAGCCCACCGCTGTCGGTGAGCCGCCGACGCTCCATTTTCAGGCTGCCTTAATCGGCTGCACCTTGTCAAACAAACGATAAAAATTCGCCGTGGTCGCCGCTGCGATGTTTTCCAGCGTATCGCCGCGCAGTTGCGCCAGAAATTCGGCGGTGTGGCGCACATAAGCGGGCTGGTTCTGCTTGCCGCGATACGGCACGGGCGCAAGAAACGGCGCATCGGTTTCCACCAAAATGCGATCCAGCGGGCAATATTGCGCGGCAGCTTGGATGGCTTTGGCGTTTTTAAAGGTGAGTATGCCCGAAAACGAAATATAGCCGCCCATGTCCAGCACAGCTTTGGCAAACGCGGTGTCTTCGGTAAAACAGTGGATGAGGATTTTTTCAGCTTGCGTTTCGCGCAGAATACGCAGCGTATCGGCAGCAGCATCGCGCGTGTGCACAATCAGCGGCACTTGGGCGCGTTTGGCTGCCTGAATATGGGTGATAAAGCGGTTGTGCTGCCATGTTAAATCGCCGCTGCACCAATGGTAATCCAGCCCTGTTTCGCCGATGCCTACCACTTTCGGATGCGCGGCGTGTTGCACCAATTCGTCTTCGGAAAACTCGGCGGCGGTTTCGCTATCGGGATGCACGCCTACGCTGGCGTAGATGTTGCGATGCGCTTGGGCTAGTGCCAACACTTCGGCAAAGGTGTCGCGGCTCACGCTGATGGCAAGGGCTTGGGCAACTTGGTTTTGCGCCATGTTGGCTAACAGCTCGGGGATGCGGTCGGCAAAGTCGGGGAAATTGATGTGGCAATGGGAATCTATCAGGTGCATGGTGTTTGGGATGATGGGAAAGTTTGCGCTGCGCTGAACTGTTGGGGTTGAGGCAGCCTGAAAAGGGGGAAGCCTAGTGTTGGTAACCACAAGGCGCGGGCGGTTGGACTACATCAGCGTGGTACGCAGCGCAACGCGTGTGCGGGCGGATAAAGCAGTAGGTTGAGGCAGCCTGAAACCATGTTGGCGCAATCCACATAATTTTCAGGCTGCCTATTGATTGCATGGGCAGCCTGAAAATCTGTTTTACATCGTATAAGTGGGGCGTTCGTTGTGCAGCAAGCCTGTTAATATGTTTTCAAACAAGGTTTTGGCTTTTAAGCCCGATTCGTCCGAGCCAAACGCCAAGCCCACGCCTTTGGGGCGACCGCTGCCGCTGGGGTTGGCGTTAATCCAGCAAACATTGGTTTTAATAAACAATTTTTCGGTTTTGGCGGGACCCACCAATTCCAACACCAGCAGCACTTCTTCGCCCATGTGGAATTTATCATTGCTGGGTATAAACACGCCGCCGTATTCCAAGAACGACATATAGCTGGCGTAGATAATCGGTTTGCTTTCCAAGCGCAGTTGCAGTATGCGCCCCGGCGCGCCTTGCGTTGCGGCGGGTTGGGTAGAGGGTTGTGGA
>CAUVGV010000033.1:0-14275 GCA_963551505.1 uncultured Kingella sp. | reverse complement strand
TACTTGTACTATCTGCGGCTCGCCGCCTTGTCTAAGGCTGTGTGGAACGACTATACGATTGGGCGATGGCACAAGGCTACTGGCAGCCCACGCAAGCGCATCACGCCCAAGCGCGGTTTACGCAAATTTTGCCAGCGTGTATTTGCCACATTTTCACTATACCGATGGCGTGTGCCAAAACGGATAATGCACAATAGGCAGCCTGAAAACGCATTCCCCTTTTTCAGGCTGCCTCTGCACAATTGCATCACGCAAACCAAAGGCAGCCTGAAAACGATATGCGACACGTTTTCAGGCTGCCTATTCAATCGCAGCTTACAACACCGCTTTCACCGCATCCACCACCGCATCCACGGTAAAGCCAAATTCCTTAAACAACAATTCCGCAGGCGCAGATTCGCCAAATCTATCCAAGCCAATCACTTTGCCGTTGCTGCCCACATATTTATACCAACCAGCCGACACGCCCGCTTCCACCGCTACTTTCGGCAAATCCGCAGGCAATACGCCAGCGCGATACGCCGCAGGCTGGCGGTCAAACACATTGGTGCACGGCATAGAAACCACGCTAACCGCAATGCCTTGTTCTGACAACGTTTTTTGCGCGTTCAACGCCAATTCTACTTCCGAGCCCGTGGCGATTAACACCGCTTGCGCTTTGCCCTCGGCTGCTTTCAAGCAATAGCCGCCGCGGGCAATGGCATCGGTGGTGTCGGTATCGCGCGGGATGCAGGGCAGGTTTTGGCGGCTGAAAATCAAGCTACTGGGGCGGTCTTGCGCTTTGATGGCTTCCGACCACGCCACCAGCGATTCCACCGTATCGCAAGGTCGCCATACGTCCATGTTGGGAATCAGGCGCAGCGTGGCAATCTGCTCCACAGGCTGATGCGTGGGGCCATCTTCGCCCAAGCCAATGGAATCGTGCGTGAACACAAACACGGGGTTGATTTTCATCAACGCCGCCATGCGCAAGGCGTTGCGGGCGTATTCGCTAAACATCAAAAAGGTTGCGCCAAACGGGCGCACGCCGCCATGCAACGTCATGCCGTTCATCATCGCCGCCATGCCGAATTCGCGCACGCCGTAGTGAATATAGTTGCCGCCGCCGTTTTTCGTTACCGAAACGCTGCCTGACCAATCGGTGAGGTTGGATGGCGTTAAATCCGCCGAGCCGCCCACCAATTCGGGCAATTCTTTTGCCAGCACTTCAATGCAGTTTTGGCTGGCTTTGCGTGTGGCGATTTTTTCGGCTTTTTCGGAAAATTCAATCAACGCCGTTTCAACCGCACCTTCAAAATCTTCGGGCAACTCGCCCGCCATGCGGCGCGTAAATTCTGCCGCCAATTCAGGGTATTGCGCTTGGTAGTCGGCGAACAGCGCGTTCCATTCGGCTTCCAGTTTTTCGCCTTGTTCCACTGCATTCCAAGCCGCGTACACATCGGCGGGGATTTCAAACGGCGCGTAGTTCCAGCCGAGATGCTGGCGCGTGGCGGCGATTTCTTCCGCGCCCAACGGTGCGCCGTGGGTTTTGTGGCTGCCTTCTTTGGTTGCCGCGCCTTTGCCAATCAGCGTTTTGCAGCAAATAATGGACGGCTTGCCTGTTTCAGCTTGCGCGGCGGCGATGGCGGAGCGAATGGCATCGGGGTTATGCCCGTCCACATTGGGCACAACGTGCCAACCATAGCTGGCAAAGCGTTCGGGGATGTTTTCGGTAAACCAACCGTCCACTTTGCCGTCAATAGAAATATTGTTATCGTCATATAAAACAATCAGTTTGCCCAAGCCCAGCGTGCCCGCCAGCGAAGCGACTTCGTGCGAAATGCCTTCCATCAAGCAGCCATCGCCCAAGAACACATAAGTGTGGTGGTTCACGATCGCCAAGCCATCGCGGTTGAATTCGGCAGCGAGCAGTTTTTCTGCCAACGCCATGCCGACTGCATTGGCGATGCCTTGCCCCAGTGGACCGGTGGTGGTTTCCACGCCGTCGGTGTAGCCGTATTCGGGGTGGCCGGGGGTTTTGCTGTGCAGTTGGCGGAAGTTTTTTAAATCATCGGTAGAAAGATTGTAGCCGCTCAAATGCAGCAGGCTGTATAACAGCGCGGAGGCGTGCCCGTTGGACAGCACAAAGCGGTCGCGGTTGGCGAATTTCGGATTTTTGGGATTGTGGCGCAGAAATTCGCGCCAGAGCACATCGGCGATGTCGGCCATGCCCATCGGCGCACCGGGGTGCCCAGAATTGGCAGCTTGCACGGTATCCATAGAAAGAAAACGCAGCGCGTTGGCGGTTTGTGTTGCCATGACTTTTCCTTTGTTGCGTGGTGAAGAAAATGAAGGGCGATTATGGCAGCTTTACAATTTGTTTACAAATATCTGCGGGTATCTGCGGGGTTGGGGCAGCCTGAAACGGCGGATAGGGCGAATTTTGTTTACGGGCTTGCCGGAATCGCGGGCGCAAATGGTTTTCAGGCTGCCTATTGATGGAGGCAGCCTGAAAATAACCATCACGCGGGTCGCTTGGTATGCCAGTCGCTGTGCAACTGCATCTGATGCGCCGCGCCCAACAGTTGGGCTTCGGCAAAATAGTTGCCAATCAGTTGCACGCCGATAGGCAAGCCTTCTGCGCTCAATCCCGCAGGCAGGCTCAATGCAGGCAAGCCCGCTAAATTAACGGCAATCGTGTAAATATCAGAGAGATAGGCTTGCACGGGGTCTTGGTTGAGTTCGCCTAATTGGGGCGCGGCGGTGGGCGCGGCGGGCGCTAAAATCAAGTCGCATTGTTTAAAGGCAGCCTGAAAATCGTTGGCGACCAAGCGGCGCAGTTTTTGCGCTTTCAAATAATAAGCATCGTAGTAGCCGTGGCTTAACACATAAGTGCCAATCATGATGCGGCGTTTGACTTCGCTGCCAAAGCCTTCGGCGCGCGTGTTGCTGTACATTTCGTCCAAATTGGCGAACTCTTTGGCGCGATGCCCATAGCGCACGCCGTCATAGCGTGAAAGATTGGTGCTGGCTTCGGCAGATGCGAGCACATAGTAAGCAGGAATGGATAACTCAGTTTGCGGCAGCGAAACTTCTATCAATTCAGCACCTTGCGCTTGCAGCAGGGCTTTGGCGTTTTCTAAGGCAGCCTGAACGTCTGCGCTGTTGTTTTGGGTGAAATATTCTTTGGGCAAGCCGATTTTCATGCCTTTAAGCGGTTGATTTAATTGGCTGGTGTAGTCTTCGCGGGCGCGGTCTAGGCTGGTGCTGTCGCGCTCGTCAAAGCTCGCCATTTGGTTGAGCAACAGAGCGCAATCTTCCGCGGTTTGCGCCATGGGGCCAGCTTGGTCAAAGCTGGATGCGTAGGCAATCATGCCAAAGCGGGAAACGATGCCGTAGGTGGGCTTCAAGCCTGTGATGCCACAATGCGATGCGGGCTGGCGGATTGAGCCGCCTGTGTCCGAGCCCAGCGCGGCGGGTGCAAGACGCGCCGCCACCACGGCAGCCGAGCCGCCTGATGAGCCGCCCGCAACGTGTTGTGTGTTAAAAGGATTGTGCACCGCGCCGTAAAACGAGGTTTCGTTGCTGGAACCCATGGCAAATTCGTCCATATTGGTGCGCCCCAGCGTTACCATGCCTGCGTTTAACAGGTTTTGCACCACGGTGGCGGTGTAGGGCGCGACAAAGTTGTCCAGCATTTTGGAGGCGCAAGCGGTGCGCCAGCCTGTTTGGCAGAAGATGTCTTTGTAGGCAATCGGCACGCCTGTGAGCGCGTGGGCGTTGCCTTGCGCGATGCGCGCATCGGCGGCGCGGGCTTCGGCAAGGGTAGCATCGGGGTTGAGCGTGATGTAGCCATTGATGGATGGGTTGCGCGCGTTGATGGCGTTAAGGTATTCGGTTGCCAGCTCAACAGCGGAGATTTTTTTGCTTTGCAGCAGGTTGCTGGCTTGGGTTAGGGTGTAGGTGGTTGGCATGATTTTCTTTCTGGTTTTGAAATAAAAAAAATGGCTAAGGCAGCCTGAAAACTATTTTTTGCGTGTTAATTTAATCGATGTGATAACCAGCATAACAAGCGTATATAAAGCCCAAAACGGTAACACAACGAGAGAGAGCAGCGAAGAAAGGATGGTTAGCTTGCCATAAATGCCCGTGGGCATGGTTTTAAAGTTGCCATACGGCGAGTGCATCCATAACACCGTTTCTGCGCCTTTTAGCTTGTCGCCAACGGAAACCACTTTTAATTGCCAATCGTTCCAGCCCGCATGCTCGGCAAGATAGCATTGTGGCAGCTCAAACCAATAAGTTGTGTTTGGCTTGCCATCATCAGCAATCAAAATCGCGCGAGACCGTTTTTTTGGAGAACGATGAGAAGGGCGGTTGCTCAAAAACGCAGCCTTTGCCGTTTACTTGCAATTGGATGAGTACGGGTTCTCCTGTGTTGGTAAAAACGATAGCGTTGTGTTCTTCGCTGTGTTGGGAAACGGCGTATTCGCCTAGCAGCTCTTTTTCCCTTTCTGCATTTTGACTGCGCTGGTATGCCATTTCAAACCAGCTTCTTTGCGTATCAAAAGGTCGCCATGTGCGCCATTGCGTTTGAAAATTGGCTTGCAGGGTAACGGGGATGGATAGGCTTTTGTCGGTTATTTTTATGAATAATGCGGGAATCGCAACGATGACGGTAAACACTAACCACGTTTTCCATAGGGAGCGCAATGTTGTTGGTTTGTTTGGGGTGTTCATGGCAAGATTGCGCGGGTTTAGCTTTCAGGCTGCTTATGGCTTAAAGGCAGCCTGAAAACTGTTTTGAATTAATAAACCAATGCAGCATAAAACTACCCAAGACTGCTATTTAGGTAATTCTGTAAAAATCTCACTCCTCAATCACATGCGGCACAATATACATCCGATTGCGCACCTCGGGCGCAACCGCCAAATATTCCGCCGCGTGATCGGTTTCGGTAACCTTGTCTTCGCGCAAGCGCAAAGCTACTTCGTGCGGATGCGCCATCGGTTCAACGCCATCGGTGTTGACTGTTTGCATTTTTTCCACCAAGGCAAACACGGCATTCAATTTTTCCAGCATGCTGTTTTTTTCATCATCGCTTAAAGTTAAGCGCGAAAGTTTTGCGATTTTTTCAACGTCGTTAAGCGTTAGAGACATGGTTAAAATCCTTAAATTTAGTTTGGTAATTGGTGAAATTAAGGTATGATTGCGCGTTTATTTTATCCGCCAAAGCGCGCGATTATAACCGAAAACCTATTGCAAAGCATGGCGATTTCAGGCTGCCTGTCTCGATCGTCCTGCCTTAATTATTGTTTCTTATCATTTTTCAGGACTTCTTATGCTGCACTTTTTCACGCGTTATTTTTCTAACGATATTGCGATTGATTTGGGTACTGCCAATACGCTGATTTACATCAAAGGCAAAGGCATTGTGTTGGATGAACCTTCTGTCGTAGCGGTGCAGGTGGACAACGCAGGGCGCAATGAAACGCTGGCGGTGGGTACGGAAGCTAAAAAAATGCTGGGGCGCACCCCAGGGTCTATCCAAGCCATCCGCCCAATGAAAGACGGCGTGATTGCCGATTTCGTGATTACGGGCAAAATGCTCAAAGCCTTTATCCGCAAAGTAAACAGCAGCAAATGGGCAGCCGCGCCGCGCATTGTGATTTGCGTGCCTTGCGGCGCAACGCAGGTGGAGCGCAAAGCCATCCGCGATTCGGCGCAAGAAGCAGGCGCATCCGCTGTTTATTTGATTGAAGAGCCGATGGCGGCTGCGATTGGCGCAGGCTTGCCCATTGAAGAACCCACAGGCTCTATGGTGGTGGATATTGGCGGCGGCACCACCGAAGTGGGCGTGATTTCGCTGAACGGCGTGGTGTATTCGCATTCCATCCGCGTGGGCGGCGATACGTTTGACGAAGCCATCATCCAATATATTCGCCGCAACTACGGCATGTTGATTGGCGAATCGTCTGCCGAAGAAATCAAAAAACGCATCGGCTCGGCCTTTCCCAGCACCGAAGTGAGCGAAATGGAAGTGAAAGGACGCAATTTGGCAGAAGGTATCCCGCGCTCATTCAGCATCACCTCCAACGAAGTACTGGAAGCTCTCGCCGACCCATTAAGCCAAATCGTGCAAGCCGTTCGCAGCGCGTTGGAGCAAACCCCGCCCGAATTGGGTGCAGACATCGCCGAGCGCGGTTTGGTGCTCACAGGCGGCGGCGCATTGCTCAAAGGTTTAGACCGCTTGCTCGCCGAAGAAACAGGCTTGCCCGTGTTGATTGCGGAAGACGCGCTCACTTGCGTGGCACGCGGCTCGGGCAAGGCACTTGAAATGATTGGCAGAATGAATTCTGTGTTTGTCAACAACCCATAATGATTTTCAGGCTGCCTGAAAACTGTTCCAATGTCTGAATCGCTTTCTTTTACGCAACGGGGCATCCGCCCAGTTAATAAACTGATTTGCTTGTCGCTGGCATCCATCGCGCTTTTGATGCTGGATAACCATTTCTCCGCCGTGAAAACCGCCAAGCAATACGTTGCCACGTCGCTTTATCCTTTGCAATGGTTAGCCAACAAGCCTGTTGAATGGTATGAATACAGCAACGCCTTGTTGCAATCGCAAACCTATCTGCTCAGCGAAAATCAACGTTTAACGCAAGAAAACGCTAAACTGCGTTTGCACGCCAGCCAAGTGGATATGCAAACCAAGCAGTTGGAAGAATTGCAATCGTTGTTGGCATTGAAACACCATGGTTTAACCATCACCACCGCCGCCGAAATCATTTCCAACGGCAAAGAGCCCACAGGCAGCAAGGTCATCATCAACAAAGGCGCAAACGACAATATTCACGCAGGCGACGCGGTGGTGGATGATTCGGGCTTGATGGGGCAAGTTACCCAAGTGCATCCGCTTACCGCCGAAGTAAGCTTGCTCACCGACACCACCAACACCATCCCCGTTATGGTGGCGCGAACAGGCGTGCGCACCTTGCTTTATGGCGGCAGCGGCAACATTGAATTGCGCTATTTCCCCACCGATGCCGATTTGCAACCCAACGATGTTTTGGTGACTTCGGGCTTGGATAGCGTGTATCCCGCAGGCATTCCTGTTGCCAAAGTCTTGCTCACCAGCCGCAATGCAGGCACGCCGTTCTACCGCGCCGAACTTAAACCTGTTGCCGCGTTGCGCGTGAGCAAATATGTTTTGGTGTTGCCGCAAACCGATTCCACCCTTATTCAGGCTGCCTCTGCGGCGGCAGGTTCATCTTCTGCAAAACCATGACCGAATCCGAAACCCTGTATAGCAAAATTCCAAAGCGGTTGATTTACATTAGCTTTTTGCTCACTATTTTGATTGATTTCATCCCGCTTTCAGGCAGCCTGTTTCATTGGCTGCCTGAATTTACAGCATTGATGCTGATGTATTGGATAATCAACCGCCCGCAAAACGTGGATATTGGCACGGCTTTTATACTCGGCTTGCTGGTGGATATTGGCACCAACGCCTCGTTGGGCGGGCACGCGCTGGCTTATATTGTTGCCGCGTATATTGTCATCCAAAACCGTCGCCAAATTGTGCTGTATCACTATGGCGTGCAAGCAGTGGTGATTTTTGCCGCGCTGTTGTGCAGCGAAATCATTTTGACGATTATCCGCTGGCGATACACGCATCATTTTTATGGCTGGACCGTCTTTCTTTCGCCCGTTGTCGGTGCTTTGTTGTGGCCATTGTTGAATAAAATCATGGTCTCTCTGTTGAATTTTCTGAACTCTCGCCGATGAAAACACCCCGTCAATTTTCAGGCAGCTTTCCGCAACCCACCAACAACCGCCAGCGCGATTTTGCTTGGCGTTTGGTGGCGGCTTTTGTTTTTATTATTGTTTTTTTTGGTGTGTTGGCGGCACGATTTGTGTTTTTGCAAGTGTATAAACACAATGAATACGTTGCCCAAGCCACCACCAACCGCATCACGCTGATTCCCACGCCGCCCATTCGTGGCGAAATCACCGATGTAAACGGCGTGGTGTTGGCGCAAAACTATCCTGCTTACTCGCTGGAAATCATCCCCAACCAAGTGGAAGGCAAAGAAGACGATTTAATTGAATCGATTAAAGCCTATGTGAATTTAACCGAGGATGATTTGCGCCGCTTCAAAAAATTCCGCGCCGATTACCGTTCTTACGAAAAAGTCCCTTTAAAACTCAAACTTACCCCCGATGAAGCCTCCACGCTTGCCGCGCAGTTGTATCGCTTTAAAGGCGTGGAAATCAACGCGCGCACCTTCCGCGAATACCCTTTTGGCGCATTGACCGCGCATTTTTTGGGCTATATCGGGCGCATCAGCGATAAAGACATGGAAAAGCTGGTGGACAACAAGCGCGAAACCGCTTATCGCGGCACCACGCACATTGGCAAATCGGGCTTGGAGGCGTATTACGAAGAGCAGCTACACGGCGCACCAGGTTATCAAGAAGTGGAAAAAGACGCGGCGGGCAATATTGTGCGCGTGATTCGTTCCGACCCCTCGCAAACGGGGCAAACGTTGCGTTTAGCGATGGATATTCGTTTGCAAAAAGAAGCCGACCGCTTGATGGGCAACCGCCGTGGCGCGTTGGTGGCGATAGACCCGCAAACAGGCGGCGTGTTGGCGTTTGTGTCCAAGCCCAATTTTGACCCCAATGTGTTTATTGACGGCATTGACAGCGACACTTGGAAATCGCTCAACGAAAACTGGCAACGACCATTGATTAACCGCGTAACACAGGGGATGTATCCCCCCGGTTCAACGTTTAAGCCGTTTATGGCGATGACGCTGCTGGAAAGCGGCAAAATAGGGCAGGGCACATACGTTCCCGCCCCTGGCGCGTGGAGCATTCCAGGGACGAAGCACCAATTTCGCGATGCGGCGCGGGGCGGGCATGGCTCGGTTACGCTACTGCGGGCGATTCAAGTGTCGTCTGATACTTTTTTCTATCGCCTAGGCTATGAATTGGGGATAGAAAAAGCCTTTCCTTATTTGGCTTCGTTTGGCTTTGGCGAGCGCACAGGCATTGATTTGCCGGGCGAATATCGCGGCATTTTGCCCAGCCCTGCTTGGAAGGAGAAACGCTGGGCGAAAGGCTCGGAAAAGCAGAAACGTTGGAATCCCGCCGAGATGGTGCCGGTGAGCATCGGGCAGGGCTACAACACCTACACGCCGCTGCAAATGGCGCACGCCACCGCCACGCTGGCAAACAACGGCACAGTGTACCGCCCGCATTTGGTGAAAGAACTGCTTGACCATGAAAACCAACAAATCACCGTGATTGACCCCAAGCCCGAGCGCGTGCTGCCTTATAAGCAAAGCAATTTCAATTATGTGAAGCGCGGGATGCAGCTTGTGTTGCAAGGCGGCGGCACGGCGGCCAAAATCGGCGCGGGCTTGCGCTACACCATGGGCGGCAAAACGGGTACGGCGCAAGTGGTGCAAATTGCGCAAGGCAAAAGCTACAATGCCGCCGCGCTGCGCGTGCAACACCGCGACCATGCTTGGTTTATCGCCTTTGCGCCTGTGGACAAGCCGCAAATTGCCGTGGCGGTGATTTTGGAAAACGCGGGCTGGGGCGTGAACGCTGCGCCTGTGGCACGCCATTTGATTGATTATTATCTGTTGCAATTAAAGCAGGACAAGGTAAGCAAGGAAATCACAGGCGCGCGCCGCACCGCCAACCCTTTGCTGCAACTTTCCGCGCCGATGACCAAACAGCAAAACAGCATTCAGGCTGCCTTTGAAGCCGTGGCGCAAGAAAAGGCGGCACGGGCTAATCCCAGTTTTCAGGCTGCTTCTGCGCCTGCGGTTGCTTCTGCCCCTGCTGCTGTGCCCGCTTCTGCGCCGCCTGCCAAGAGACCGTAACCATGCAAGAACACAACGATAACCTGCTCATCAAAGCCAAACGCTTATTTTGGAATCCGCTTGACCCTTGGCTGTTTTACGCCATGCTCGCCGTGTATTTGATGAGTATGTTTTTGCTTTATTCCGCCGATGGGCAAGACATCGGGCGGCTGGAAAACAAAACCCTGCATACCATTTTGGGCGTGGGTTTGCTACTGATTTTTGCGCGGATTCGCCCCAATATTTTGAGCAATTTTGCCTTGCCGATTTATGTGCTGGGCGTGGTGTTGCTGCTGGGCGTGCATTTTTTTGGCGTTACGGTAAACGGCTCAACGCGCTGGCTAAATCTCGGCTTTGTGCGCTTGCAGCCGTCTGAAATCATGAAAATTGGGCTGCCGATGACGGTGGCGTGGTTTTTCCAGCGATATGAAAACAATCTTTCGTGGTTTCACTATCTTGCCGCGCTGGCGATTATTGCCGTGCCCGTTGCCTTGATTTTGAAACAGCCCGATTTGGGCACCGCCACGCTGATTATGGCTTCTGGCTTGTTTGTGATTTTCTTTGCGGGGTTGCCGTGGAAAGCCCTGCTCGCCTCCATCATCGCCTTTGCCGCCGCGCTGCCCGTGATGTGGAATTACGGCATGCACGACTACCAAAAGCAGCGCGTGCTTACCCTGCTTGACCCCTCCAAAGACCCGCTGGGCGCGGGCTATCATATTTTGCAATCCATGATTGCCATCGGCTCGGGCGGCGTATGGGGCAAGGGCTGGCTCAACGGCACGCAAACGCATCTGGACTACATCCCCGAATCCACCACCGACTTTATCTTTGCCGTGTATGGCGAGGAATTTGGCTTAATCGGCAATATTTTGTTGTTGATTGTGTATTTGGTGATACTCGGGCGCGGCTTGGTGATTGCGGGGCAGGCGAAAACGCTTTACAACCGCACGCTGGCCGGCGCGCTCACGATGACGTTTTTCTGCTACGCCTTTGTGAACATGGGCATGGTGAGCGGCATCTTGCCCGTGGTGGGCGTGCCGCTGCCCTTGGTGAGCTACGGCGGCACGGCAACGCTGTCGATTATGTTTATTTTGGCGTTGCTGATGGGCATCGCGAACCAAAACCGCAAGAAGCCGACTTGAATGAGGCAGCCTGAAAACCGAAATGCAAGCCAAACGGCAACGGCAACCGCCCGACACCCCCAACCCTTTTTCAGGCTGCCTTAGCCGTCTGAGGCAGCCTGAAAACACAACCGCAATTCCTTTATCCCGCCATGTCCGAAATCCGCATCCACAAAACCGTCCTCGTCCCCCACAGCGCCTCCCAAATGTATCAACTGGTGGACAAAGTTGAAGACTACCCCCGCTTCCTGCCGTGGTACGGGCGCAGCGAAGTGCTTTACCGCAGCGACACCGAGCTCAAAGCCCGCCTACACATGGACTACATGGGCATCACCCAATCCTTCGCCACCCACAACCACAACACCCCCAACCGCCAAATCCGCATGACCCTGCTAGAAGGCCCATTCAAATCCCTGCACGGCACATGGCAATTTGACGACCTAGGCGACGACATCTGCCAAATTACATTCACCCTCAACTACGAACTCACCGGCATCCTCAGCCGCCTCATCGCCCCCGTGTTCAACAGCGTATCCAGCAAACTGGTGGACGCATTTGTGAAAGAAGCCAACCAACGCTATGGCAAACGCTAACTCCATCACCATTGAAGTCGCCTACGGCACAGCCGAACAGCAACGGCTCTACCGTTTCAGGCTGCCTGCCAACAGCACCGCCCGCCAAGCCGCCCTTGCCGCCCCCGTGTTAAACGACTTCCCCGAAGCCACGCCGCACACCGCCCCGCTGGGCATCTTCGGCAAAGCCGTCAAAGACGACCATATTCTGCACGACGGCGACCGCGTAGAAATCTATCGCCCGCTGCAAGCCGACCCCAAAGAAGCACGGCGCAAACGCGCAGCGCAAAATAAGCCGCCTAAGGCAGCCTGAAAAACAGAGAATGACATTGCCATCTCCTTGCCAAAGGATTAAGCAAATGAATTTTTTTTCAGCATTATTTGATTCAATCGTGGACTTTATTGTTGATTTGATAGAATTTAATCCTTGGCGAGAACAAGGCAGAAAAAATCAACTTAAAACGTTCGCTTTGGTTTGTCTCATCACGCTCATTGGATTTCTGTTTTACTTATGGATGGATTAAACAGCGCAGTAATCCATGCTTTATGCCCACGCCCCATTTCAGGCTGCCTCTCCCGCAAAATCCCCCACACAACCCCGCCGCAAAACGGTAAAATCCCGCCTTTTTCAAGCCCGCCCAGCCGTTTATCGCAACCCAAAGGCAGCCTGAAAACCCCGTTCAACCTCAACTCAACCCCAAACATCATGTTCCATTCAGTCAATAAATTCCGCACCCCCGTAACCATCCTGCTGTCGCTGATTGCCGTGTCTTTTGTGGGCTACGGCTTTGTTTCCCTGCAAGGCGTGTCCCGCGACAATGGCTACATCGTCAAAATTGGCGACCAAGTCATCACCCGCTACGCGCTAGACCAAGCCGTGCAAAACACCGAAGCCGCAGGCGGGCAAGCCAGCCGCGAAGCTGTGTTCCAAACCCTGCTGCAACGCGCCTATTTAATGGAAGGTGCCAAACAGCTTGGCATTGTGGTCAGCGATGAGCAAATCAAACAAATCATCGTGGACGACACCAGATTTCACGATGCCAACGGCAAATTTGATGCCAAACTGTTCCAAAACTATCTCATCAACGCGCGCCAAAGCGAACAATCGTTTATGCAAACCCAGCGCGAAAACTTGACCGTTGCCGCGCTGTTGCAAACCCTAAACAGCAACGCCGTTTCCGATTTCCAAGCCCAGCAAATCATCAACGCCGCCTTCGCGCCCCGCGCCACCCGCGCCTATGTGCTCAACCCGCAAGCCTTTGCCGATAAAGTGAAAGTGGACGATGCCGCGCTAAAAAAATACTACGAAGCCAACAAAAAAGACTTTCTGCTGCAACAAGGCGCAAAATTTGAATACATCGTCTTGTCGCCCAAAGACATCGCCAGCAAACAAAGCGTGAGCGATGCCGAAATTGAAGCCGCCTACAACGCCGCCAAAGGCAGCCTGAAACCCAAACGCCGCGTGTCGCACATCTTGATTGAAGCACCCAAATCCGCCGATGCCGCCACGCGCGAAAAAGCCCGCGCCGAAGCCGAAAAAATCGCCGCCGAAGCCAAAGCCCACCCCGAGCAGTTTGCCGAAATCGCTAAACGCAGCTCGCAAGACGTAGGCAGCGCAGCCAACGGCGGCGACTTGGGCGAAATTGCACAAGATGGCAAAGTGGGCAGCAAAGCCTTGGAAGACGCGGCGTTTGCGTTAAACAAAGGCGAAGTGAGCGGCGTGGTGGAAAGCGATTTTGGCTACCACATTTTGCGCGTAACCGACATTGCCGATGTGTCGCTGGCAGCGCAAAAAGACAGCATCCGCAGCAGCCTGCAAGCCAAAAAAGCGCAACAAGAGTACAACACACAACGCGAAGCATTGAGCGAAGCCGTGTTCAGCGCGCGCGATAAATTGCAGCCTGCCGCGCAACAATTTGGCTTAACCGTGCAAACGCAAAACGAGTGGACAACCCGCGCCAACGCAGGCAGCCTGAAAATCCCCGCCGCCGTGGTGGAAGCCTTGCTATCGGGCGATGTGTTCAGCAAAAAACTCAACTCCGCCGCCATCAATGTGGACGGCGAAACATGGTTTATCCGCCCCACCGAAACCCGCGCCGAAAGCACCGAAACCTTTGAGCAAGCCAAATCGCGCGTGGAAGAACGCTTTAAACTCGCTGAAAGCCGTCGCCTTGCGCTGGAATACGCCAAAAATCTGCAAAAAGAATTAGCAATGGGCAACAACCCTGCGGTGGCATGGTCGCCCGTGGTGCAAGTTGAGCCGTTAAAAATGCGCCAAGTGTTAAGCGACGATGCCTACCTTGCCTTTATGCAAGCCGTCCCCAAAAACGGCAAGCCTGCCTACGCCGTGCTGGATTTGCCCATCGCGCCGCAGTTGATGGAAGTGCAATCCATCCAAACCATTAACAGCCCCGAAGCCCTTGCCAACGCCAAGCGGCAACTGGCGCAAGAAATGGGCGAGAACCTGATTCAAAGCTATCTTGAATCGCTGGCGGCAACGGTTAAAACCGAGCAGGGGATAGAGAAAGTGTCGGGCGAATAAGCCATTCAGGCTGCCTAAGCATCGCGCATTGAGGCAGCCTGAAAACGCATTAACCCCCGTTTCAGGCTGCCTATCTGCTTGATGCAGCCTGAAAATCATCCACCCCACCGCTAAGGGGATGCCATGAAAAACCTAATTAGCCGTATGCAAACTCAGCTTGACGCGCTTATTGAGCGCTATCC
>CAUVGV010000032.1:0-14731 GCA_963551505.1 uncultured Kingella sp. | reverse complement strand
AGGTTGTGTAAGAGTCTGCAATACTACCCCCCCCCCGCGCGTAAAATTATGTTGCTTATTTGTTAATATTTGTAAATAAATAGGCTTTTGGATTGAATTTTGTTAGTTAGATATTAAGCAATGGTTCGCGTTTAGTGGAATAACATAGGCAGCCTGAAATGCGTTTTATGCGTTTCAGGCTGCCTTGATTGCTTCATCATCATTCTGTGAATTGCCAACCATTTGCCAGTATCTTGGCAACCAGCCTCGCCGCGCCATGTTGCGTTTTCAGGCTGCCTAACGGATTTGGCTGTTTAGGATAAATTTTGCGCCATTGTCTTGCGCTAATAGCCGCGCCAGTTCGGGCAGGGCTTCGCGCAATATGCTATCTAGAATATAGGGCGGGTTGAGGATAAACATTCCGCTGCCGTGCATACCAAAGCCGTCGGCGCGGGGGGCGTGGACGTGCAGTTCGGCGCGAAGGTGGTTGTCGGGCAGCAGTTTGGCGAGTTTTTCGGGCAGGGTGTGGCTTTCTTCGCGGCTTAAACAGGGATACCAAACCATGTAGCAGCCATGTTCAAAGCGTTTGAGGGCTTCGCGCAGGGTGTGGACGACTTGGGCGTAGTCTTGTTTGCGTTCATACGGCGGGTCTATCAACACGACGGCGCGGCGTGTGGCGGGGGGCAGTAGGCTAATCAGCCCGGCGAAGCCGTCTTCTTGTTTGGCGATGGCGCGTTTGCCAAGGCGCAGCGCGTGGAGGTTGTTTTGCAGCAGGGCAAAATCGGCGGGGTGCAGTTCAAATAGGCGCAGTTTGTCGGTGGGGCGCAAGAGTTGAGCTGCCCACAGCGGCGAGCCTGCGTAGAGTTGGGTTATGGCTTCGTGCGCGGCAAGGGTTTGGGCGAATTGGGCGAAGGCTGCTAGGGTTTCAGGCTGCCTTTGGGCGGCGGTTTCGTTGTTTTCAGGCTGCCTGAAAGCTGCCCACAGCCGTGCGATGCCTTGTTGATATTCGCCCACTTTGTTGGCTTCATCGCCGCGCAAATCGTATAAACCTGCGCCTGCGTGGGTGTCTATGTACCAATAGGGTTTGTCTTTTTGGTTGTAGTAGTTAAGGACGGTGTAGAGCGTGAAGTGTTTGAGCACGTCGGCGTGGTTGCCTGCGTGGTAGGCGTGGCGGTAGCTGAGCATGGGTTTCCTTTTGCGGCGAGCTGGGGCGGCGGAATATAGCAAAGGTGGGGCGGGTGGGTCAAAGGGCGGCGGGTTGCGCGATAAGGCAGCCTGAAATCAGGCAAGGAATGGTTGATGCTGCGTGGGGTGCAGGGGCTTACCCCTGCTCGTGGTAGGCGGCGAAACGCCTGCGCGGGCAAAAGACAAGCAAAAGGCAGCCTGAAAACGATATTTTCCATTTTCAGGCTGCCTCTGGGGCGACAAACTGCACAATGCACCCAAGCATAATTTGCGGCTTAAAGGCAGCCTGAAACGCTTATTTTTCCATTTTCAGGCTGCCTTTCAAGCTGCGTGCGCAGCAAAGCTGCACACCCTACTTATGTTTTTTCATCAATCATGCGCCAACGCATCAATCGGGTTGAGCTTAGACGCATTCTTGGCGGGCATATAGCCAAACAGCACGCCAATTGCCGATGAACACAGCACCGCGCCGATAATGGATGCGGTGGAAAACGACATGGCAAAATCGGTTACCACGCTGTTAAACAGCGAAGCCAAGCCAAACGAAATCAGTACGCCTGCCAGCCCGCCAATCAAACACAGCAAAATCGCTTCAATCAAAAACTGCTGCAAAATGCTGTTTTGCCGCGCCCCAATCGCCATGCGCACGCCGATTTCTTTGGTGCGCTCGGTAACCGACACCAGCATAATATTCATCACGCCAATGCCGCCTACCACCAGCGAAATCACGGCAATCGACGAAATCAGCAACGCCATGGTGCCCGTGGTTTTTTCCACCATTTTCTTGATGCTGTCGCTGTTTTGCGTAAAGAAATCTTCCGTGCCATGCCGCGCGCGCAACAGCTCGGTGATGCCTTTTTCTGCCGTTTGCGTGTCCACATCGGGCTTAACTTTCACCGTGATATTGCTGATGTATTTATTGCCGCTGATTTGGCTCATCAGCGTGGTGTAGGGCGTGTAAATCTGCAAGCTGTCGGACGGGGCTTCAAATTGGTTGTCGTCTTTTTTCAACACGCCGATGACGGTGAGCGGGCGTTTTTTCAGCAGTATCACTTTGCCCAGCGGGTTTTCGCCATTGGGAAACAGCTTTTTCTGCGTGTTTTCATCAATCACCACCACTTGCGCGTTGTCTTTCACGTCTTCCGCGTTAAACAATCGCCCTAGCCCGATTTTTTCCCCGCGCACATCAAAATATTGCTCGCCCACACCCGCCACGCTGGCGGTTAAGTCAATGTTTTTGTAGGTTAATGTGCCGCTGCTGTAACTGCCTGGGGTGGTGCTTTCCACATAGCTTAGCCCTGCAATCGCTTGGCTGTCGGCAACGGTGAGCGTTTTCACCTTGCCCGAGCGGCGGTCGCCGAAGCCTTTGCCCGGATAGATGCTAATCATATTTGTGCCCATGGAGCTGATGTCTTTCAGGATTTTTTCCTGCGTGCCGTTGCCCAATGCCACCACGGACACCACGGCGGCGATGCCGATGATAATCCCCAGCATGGTTAAAAGTGAGCGCATTTTGTGCGCCACAATGGCTTGCACCGACATTTTGCACGCTTCTTGAAATTGGTCTTTGTAGAACGCCAAGCCGCGTTTTTCCACAATCGCTTGCACATGGCTGGGCGGGATTTCTTGGCTTTTGCTGGTGTCGGAAATGATTTCGCCATCGCGGATTTCAATCACGCGGTTGGCTTGGGCGGCGATTTTGGGGTCGTGGGTTACCATGATGATGGTGTGCCCGTCGTTGTAGAGCTGGTGGATAATTTCCATCACGTTTTCGCCGCTGTGCGAATCCAGCGCGCCTGTGGGCTCGTCGGCAAAGATGATTTCGCCGCCGTTCATCAGGGCGCGGGCGATGGATACGCGCTGCTGCTGCCCGCCTGATAGCTCGCTGGGTTTGTTTTTTTCTTTGCCTTGCAGCCCGAGTTTGTCTAACAGCATATCGGCGCGTTGGCTACGCTCGGCGTAATCCAGCCCTGCATACACCGATGGCAGGGCTACGTTATCCCGCGCGGTGAGCGAGCTGAGCAGGTTGTAGCGTTGGAAGATGAAGCCGAAGCGTTTGCGGCGCATGGCGGCGAGTTCATCTGCGCTCATTTTGGAGGTTTCGGTGCCAGCGATGCTGTATGTGCCGCTGGTGGGCGTGTCCAGCAGCCCGAGAATGTTCATCAGCGTGGATTTGCCCGAGCCTGATTGCCCGATGATGGCGACAAAATCGCCTTTTTCTATGGTGAGATTGATGTTTTTGAGAACGTGGACGCGGTTCTCACCTTCGCCAAAATAGCGGTTGATGTTGGTGCATTCTATGAGCGACATGGTTTTGCCTTTTATTTGCTTTTCAGGCTGCCTTTGGCTTTTCAGGCTGCCTGAATACGAACACGGTGGGAAGTTGAAAAGGGGTTTCAAGCTGCCTTATGCGTTTGCGGCAGCCTGAAAAATAAATTGATGCTGCGGTTTCATCCATTTTTCAAAGCGGAAAAATTCATCGCTGCCGTCAAATGCCACATCGGTTTGATGCGGGTCGGGGTGTTTGGCGTGGAAGAATTCGACGATTTGGAAGCCGCATTTGTTCACATAAAAATGGATGTTGCGCTTTTCCATATAGGGCGTGTGCGTTTCCCAAACGATGGTTTCGGGGAACATTTGCTCCACCGCCTGCCACACGCGAAAGCCAAGTTGCTGCCCATGCGCGGCGCGGTCAATGTAAAACAAATCCAGCGCGTTGAAGTGATTGGGGCGGATGGACAGCACTACGCCGCCCGATAATTTGCCCGCCACCCACACGCCAAACGCTTGCGCGTGTTCGGCGTCCAGCGATTCGGTGATTTCGCGCTCGGAAATCACGAATTCTTTGGGGGCATTGGGCTGATGCTCAAAGGCAGCCTGAAAGGCGTGTTGCAGTTGGCGGATAAAGGTGGGGCGATTGGCGGGGGATAGGGGTTGCAGGGTGAAATTTAGCATGGCGGTTGGATGTGGGATAAGGCAGCCTGAAAACTGTTTTGGCGTTTTCAGGCTGCCTTTGCGTTATTCGTTTGCTTGGAATACATGGAAGCCGCGTTGTTCGGCGGCGGCTTGGTCGGCTTGTTGAATGGTGTACACGTTGATGCTGCCCGTTGCGCCGCCGCACACGCTGGGGAAGACAACGCCGCGCAGTTCATCTTTGCGCGCGGCGAATACTTGGATGCCGCTTAATTCGCGTTGCATGGCTTCGGGGCTGATGCCGCCGCCTTGGCATTGAATGGCGTTGTCGCTGCGATAAACTTCTATGCGTTCGGCGGCGCGGTATGCGGCTTTCAGGCTGCCTAAATGGCTGGCGCAGGCGGTGAGCAAGAAGCTGGCGGCAAGGAAAAGGACGGTTTTTTGCATGATGCGCGGGGCGGTTTGTTAAAGGGCGTTATTGTAAATTTTTTTGCGCGGGGGGTTTGTTATGATTACGTAAAGTTAGCAAAAGGCGCGCGGCGGGGCGTTTCAGGCTGCCTGTTGCAGGAAGTATTCGGCAAGGGCGGCATCGTCGGGGCGGGTGAGCTTGATGTTGCGGCTGTCGCCTGTTACCAGCGCAGGCTGCAAGCCGAGTTGTTCTACGGCGGATGCGTCGTCGGTGATTTGGCTTAAATCGCTTTGGCTTAGGGCGCGGTGCAGTAGGGCAGCCTGAAAGGCTTGCGGGGTTTGGGCTTGCCAGATGCCATCGCGGGGGAGGGTGTGTGCGCTGCGGGGAGGGCTGCTGGTGGTTTGGCGTTTGAGGGTGTCGGCAACGGGGAGGGCGAGCAGTGCGCCGTGTTGTTGGGCGTGGGGATCGGTGTCTAGGGTGTCTAGCAGGCGGTTAAGCGCGCTTTGGGGTAGGCAGCAGCGGGCGGCATCGTGCACGAGCAAGGTGTCGCTGGGTTGGATGATGCGCTGGGCGAGCAGGTGGGCGATGCCGTTGGCGATGCTTTGGGCGCGGGTGTCGCCGCCTTGGGGGTGGACGCTGGCGTTGGGCGGGAGGGTGATGGCTTGGGCGAACCAGTGGTCGGCGGGGGCGATGATGACGGCGATGTGGGCGATGCGGGGGTTGGCGGCGAATAGGTTGAGGGTGTGTTGCAGCATGGGGGTGCCGAGCAGGGGGGCGTATTGCTTGGGGGTGGCTGCGCCGTAGCGGCTGCCGATACCTGCGGCGGGGATTAGGGCGATGTGGGGCATGGGGGGCTTTCGGTGGGGGTGGTTTGGGATGGTTTTATGAGGGCTTTGAGGCAGCCTGAAAAGGATGTTTTTGTTTACGCGGGTGGATTGGGGTTTCAGGCTGCTTTGATGATTGGTGGTTGGGCAATGTTATGGCGGGTATTTTTGCTTTACGTTCAAGGCAGCCTGAAACTATGCAGCAATGGTGGATATTGCGCTGGGGTGCAGGGGCTTGCCCCTGCTCGTGGTAGGCGGCGAAATGCCTGCTCTGGCGAAAGCTGGGCGATGTTAAAAGGCAGCCTTGCCCCTTTGTCCAAATCTTTGATTTGGGTATTAAGTAAGCATCTAAATCTTTGATTTAGCTATGCGAACTTATGCAAAGCAAAGGGGTACACCGCAGCGCAACGCGCAAGGTTGAAATGGGGAATAACGGGGCGAGTGTTTGCTGGAATCTTGCCCATTAGCCTTGAGGGCGGGCGGACTGCCAAGGTTCGCCGACATTTTTCCAATCAATAAAGCCTTGTTGAACCAAACATTTGGCGACGAGCCGTCGCCGCTCCATTTTAGATTTCAGGCTGCCTTTTATAACGAATGATTGGACGACAACATGGTTTGCGTTGCCCCCGCACGCCAAAGGCAGCCTGAAAACAGCAGGGAAACCCGTTTTCAGGCTGCCTTATGGCTTGCATTGATGACGCAACGAAACGCGCCCGCATTAGGCATTCTCCGCCGCATAGCGTTGCAACAGTTCTTTAAACGCCGCGCCTGTTTCGGGGTGTTTTAAGCCGTAAGCCAGCGTGGCTTCTAGATAGCCGATTTTGCTGCCGCAGTCGTAGCGTTTGCCGTCAAAGGCGTGGGCGAGCACGGGTTCGTATTCCACCAGTTTGGCGATGGCATCGGTGAGCTGGATTTCGCCGCCCGCGCCGCGCCCAATGGTTTGCAGCAGTTGGAAAATGCGCGGGGTTAAAACATACCGCCCCACCACGGCGAGGTTGGATTCGGTCTCTTCGGGCTTGGGTTTTTCCACGATGCTGTGAATGCGTTGGTATTGCTGCCATGCGTTGGTTTCCACCATGCCGTAGGACTGGGTTTGCGAATGGTCAATCGTTTGCACGCCGATGACGCTGCTGCCTGTTTGGTTGTACACATCAATCATCTGCGCGATTGCGCCGCGCGGTGCATCAATCAAATCATCCGCCAAAATCACGGCAAAAGGCTCATTGCCCACCGCAGGCAAGGCGCACAACACCGCGTGCCCCAAGCCCAAGGCTTCGGCTTGGCGCGTGTAAAAACAGCTTACGTGGGCGGGCAAAATGTTTTGCACTTGGGTTAAGAGCTGCTCTTTGTGGCGCAGGGCTAACTCGGTTTCCAGCTCGTAAGCTTTGTCAAAATGGTCTTCGATGCTGCGCTTGCTGCGCCCTGTTACAAAAATAATTTCATCGCAGCCTGCCGCAACCGCTTCTTCCACCGCGTATTGAATCAACGGCTTATCCACAATCGGCAGCATTTCTTTGGGGTTGGCTTTGGTGGCGGGCAAAAAGCGCGTGCCCATGCCTGCCACGGGGAAAACCACTTTGCGGATACGAGGAAATGAATTTGTCATGAGCGCTCCTTTTTCTTTACACAAAATAACGCGGGCAATTATAACGACACACCTTTGTTCTGTCAGGTAAAATAACGTCAACGATTATTCTCCCCCTTTCAGGCAGCCTGAAATCTGAAAACGGCTGCTTCTTTTTGATTGCACACCATGTCTCACACCAAACGCATCGCCACCCGCCCCATCAATCCCCAGCTTCAATCCGCCTTGCAAGCCGCAGGCGCCAACCCGCTCATCGCCCAGCTTTACGCCGCACGCAATGTTGCCGACAGCAGCGAACTCAACGACAGCCTGAAACAGCTCATCCCCTACACCCAGCTCACCAATTGCACCGCCGCTGCCAGCCGCCTTGCGGATGCCATCCAAGCCAAGCAAAAAATCCTGATTATTGCCGACTACGATGCCGACGGCGCCACTGCGTGCAGCGTTGCCATGAAAGGGCTGGCGAGCATGGGTGCGCGGGTGGATTTTTTCGTGCCCAACCGCTTTGAACACGGCTACGGCTTAACCCCCGAGCTTGCCGACATCGCCCACGCCAAAGGCGCAGATTTAATCGTTACCGTGGACAACGGCATCAGCAGCACAGAAGGCGTAGCCCGCGCCAAAGCATTGGGTTTAGACGTGATTGTTACTGACCACCACATCGCAGGCAGCGTGGTGCCCGATTGCATCATCGTCAACCCCAACCAGCGCGGTTGCACCTTCCCCAGCAAAAGCATCGCGGGCGTGGGCGTGATTTTTTATGTGTTGATTGCGCTGCGAGCCGAATTGCGCGCGCGCGATTATTTTTCAGGCTGCCTGAATATCGCCGAGCCAAAGCTAGACGAGCTGCTGGATTTGGTGGCGCTGGGCACGGTTGCCGATGTGGTGGCACTGGACCACAACAACCGCATTCTCGTGTCGCAAGGCTTAAAACGCATCCGCGCAGGCAAAATGAGCCACGGCATCCGCGCCCTATTCCAAACCGCCCGATGCAGTGCGCAAAAAGCGCAGCCGTTTGACTTTGGCTACAAAATCGCCCCGCGCATCAACGCCGCAGGGCGGTTGGACGATATGTCCATCGGCATTGCTTGCCTGCTTTCAGGCAGCCTGAACGAAGCCGAAAACATGGCAAGCGAACTCAACGAACTCAACCAAACGCGCCAAGAAATTGAACAAGAAATGCTCACCGACATCCTTGCCGATTGCCCCAGCGCCTTGCCCCGCGAACAAACCACGCTGTGCATGTACCGCGACAGCTTTCATCAAGGCGTGGTGGGCATTGTGGCCAGCCGTTTGAAAGAAAAATTTTACCGCCCCGTGTTTGTGTTCGCGCCCGATGATGATGGCAACTACCGCGGCTCGGGGCGCAGCATCGCAGGCGTGCATCTGCGCGATGTGTTGGATGCCATTTCCAAGCGCGCGCCCGATATCATCATCAAATTTGGTGGACACGCCATGGCAGCAGGGCTCACGCTGCGTTCAGGCAGCCTGAAAATCTTTGGCGATTTGTTTGAAGACATCGTGCGCAGCCAAGTCAACGAAGACACGCTCTCGCAAACCTTTCTCACCGATGGCAGCCTGAAAGCCAGCGACATCACCCTAGCCAACGCCCAGCTCATCAACGCGCAAATTTGGGGACAAGGCTTTCCGCCGCCCAGCTTTGCCGACACTTTTCAAGTTATCCGCCAGCAAAGCATGGGCGCGGACAAAAAACACACCAAAGCCTGGCTTGCCAAAGAAGGGCAAGAATTTGAAGCCATGTTTTGGCGCTGCGAAGACATCCTGCCGCGCAACATCCGCGTGGTGTATCGCCCCACGGTGAACGAATGGCGCGGCAACACCGAATTGCAGCTTTATGTGGATTATTGGGAGGCGACGTAGCCGTCTCAATAGGCAGCCTGAAAACCCGTTTCCCCGTTTTCAGGCTGCCTCAACCGTAGGGCGGGCAACGCGCTTGCTCCCATTTTTGTAAACAATCCCATCTCCCATTTCAGGCTGCCTCATCCCCCCAAAGGCAGCCTGAAACCCCAACCCAAGGAAGCCCACCATGGACACCCTACTGAGCATGAAAGTCTTCTGCCAAGTCGTGCAAAGCGGCAGCTTCACCCGCGCCGCCGACCTGCTCAACATTTCCATCCCCATGGCAAGCAAGCACGTTTCCCACCTAGAAAAAACCATCGGCGCACAACTGCTCTACCGCAACAACCGCAGCCTGAAACTCACCGAGCAGGGCGATGCCTACTACCGCGACTGCCAAAGCGCGCTAGAACTGCTCGCCCAAGCCGCCGAACACGCCAGCGCAGGCGCCAACCACCCCCAAGGCACGCTGCGCATCGCCGCTCCCGTTTGGTTTGCCTGCGACAAATTCGCCCGCATGCTCGCCGCCTACCAAAGCCGCTACCCCGACGTAGAAGTAGAACTCACCCTCTCCAACCGCCATGTAGATTTAAACAGCGACGGCGAAGACCTCGCCTTGCGCCTATCCGACAGCCTCGCCGAAAACATCATCGCCAAACACCTCGGCAACATCCCCTTCTACCTCGTCGCCACCCCCACCTACCTCGCCCAACACGGCACGCCCCACAGCCCCAAAGACCTCGCCCAACACCAAGCCATCCTGCCCACCTATGTAGATTTATCCCGCATGATGACCGAATACCAAGGCAAAAGCGTCCCCCTCGTGTTCAAAGGCAGCAAAATGCGCAGCAACCACACCCAAATGGTCGCCGCGCTGATTCGCGCCCACGTCGGCATCGGCTACATGCCCGCATGGCTCGCCGACGACGACATCACCACAGGCAAACTCATCCGCCTCTTGCCCGAATGCCCCATGAACAACCCCCCGTTTTACGCCGTTTATGTGAACCGCCAATACATGAAAGCCAAAGTGCGCAGCTTTATTGATTTTATGGTGGCGCAGATGGCAGCCTGAAAACGAGGGTGGCGCATCTTATCCAAAGCAACGGCAGGGAACGCCAAAAGGCAGCCTGAAAACGCAAAACACCGTTTTCAGGCTGCCTTCTTCGCTAAAATCTAAAATCCCCGCTCCACGCTTAAAAACCATTGCGCGTTTTTGCGCGAATAAAACCCTTTCATATTGCTGTCAATCGCCAAATAGCGGAAATTCACATGCGGCGTAAAACCCTTCCACGACAGCTTATCGTGCCACAGCGACACATTCGCCTGATATTCATCATCTTTGCGCGTGTATAAATAAACCAGCGTTCCCGCCTGATCAAACGTGCGCTGTGCATAACGCAAATGGGTGCGCAGCCCCAGCCCGTTGGCAAACGTTTTTGCCATGCCCAGCCGCACACCTTGGCGCACCGAAGCCTGCTCCGCATCTTTGGTGATGTCGTGCGACCAACCCACGCCACCATACAGCAGCCAATTTTGCGGCGCGTAATACATCAGCGTTGCGCTTGCCAGCGGCATTTTGCCGTTATACCGCTTGGCGATATACGGCTCATCGTATCGCTTGGCAACATAGCCCGCGTTCAGCATCACGCGCCAGCGTTTGCCCAGCTGGTGCGAAAAATCCGTCTGCACGCCAAAATTTCGGCTGTATCGGCTGCCGCCCAGCCAGTTTTGCTCAAAAAACGGCACCATGCCTAACGCGCGTTTCACGGTGCGGTTTTTGTAGCCTAGCGCGATATTCACGCTTTGCTCGTCGTATTCATGTTTATCCCAATAAGCCACGCCATCGCCATGCACGCGCCCATAAATAAAATGGTGCCCGCCCACATTGCGCTCGCGTTCCACACCCAAGCCATAGCGCAAACCTTGCGCGCTTTGCGGCAGGCTTTCTTCGGCTTTGCGCCAAATGCGCCCGTTGATTTCAATTTCGCGCGCATCGGCGGCGTTGTTCACATTATCGGTGGTTTCGTATTGCAGCGACATTTCAGGCTGCCAATTTTGCGCTTCATCAATGGCGGCAAGATAACGCTCGGCAACGGCTTGCATGGCGGGCGACAAATCGGGCTTGGTGCGTTCCAGCTCGCGTTTGGCTGCGTTGTATTGCTTGTCTTCAAACAGCATCACGCCTAAATCAAAACGCGGATAGGCTAATTCAGGCTGCCTTTGCACAATGCCGCGATACAGCGCGGTGGCTTCATCGTGGCGCAACTGCGAACGGCGCAATGCACCCAGCGCGTAATCGTACAGCGTGGCATCGTGTTGCGGCTGCGCTTTGTATTGTTCCAGCAGCGCGGGCAGAGCTGCCCAATCGTGGGCAATCATGGCGCGGTTAATTTGCGTTTCCAGCGTGTTGTCGTCTTCGGTTGCATTGTCGGCAAGGCTCGCGGCCGGCTCGGCAGGCTGGGGCAGCATTTCGTTGGGGATAAGGGCGATTTCGCGGTCGTCAAAGAAAAGCGGGGCGGGGGCGTTTGCCGATTGCTCGCGGGGGGTGGGCGTGTCGGCAAGGGCAAACAAGGAAAGGGGCAGCAACAGCAAAGGGAGTTTATTCATTTGGGGTGTTTCGCGCAGTAAGGCAGCCTGAAACGGGAAATAGCGTTTTCAGGCTGCCTGTTTTAGATTAAATAGAGAATAGCGGATTATTGTTTTTTGCCGCCGAAGCCGACCAAAGCGTTATTGTCCTGTAAAACTGAGCCAGCAATTTCTTCTGCATTCGGACCGAAAATACCCAATTTATAAGTACCGTTGCCCGCTTTTTCTGATGTCGCTATGCCATTAGCCACGCCAAAGCCTGATAGTGAAGAGCCGTCAAGAGAATTTTGATGCGAAACATTGGTAATGTCGCTTTCGTGCAAGTTAATCAAGCCCGCTTCGTTAATACCGTTAATTGAACCTGCGCCTTTTTTGGTGTCAAAGTTAATGGTGTAATCCAAGTTACCTTGTTCTGTTTCGGTAAAGGCGACACCTTTGTAATTAAATGAACCTGTGCTAGGTAAGGTTTTGGTTAATTCACCTTGCACATAGTTAACATCAAAATCTTTTCGACCAAGATTTTGATATACACCATTACCAGTAACTTTCCCACCTGTGTTTTGTATAGCAGCGACAACAGAATAGGGTTGTTGATATAAATGGATTGTGCTGTTTCGGTTTGCTGAATAGGTGCGTCCATCATATCTGGCTGTGGCAGTTTCGGTGGCATCAATGCGTTTAAAGCCATTGCCTAATGTAGCAAGGTCAATATTGCCATTGTTGTAGGATTTACCGTTAACGTTAACACTGTATGAAGACAGTTCTACTTGTGCTCTTCGGTCACCTGAAAGCTCTTTTGCTAAGTTGTTTAACTCTTCGTGAGCAGAAGCTCTTAAAGCAGAAACGGGAACTAATTTAGAAACACCAGCATTGGGGCGGTTCTTATCCGTGTTTGGATTATTGGGATTATTGCTATTGGAGCTACCGCTGCCACTGCTGCTACACGCTGCCAAGCAAAGCGCAACCACAGTTAATGAACCAATGTGTTTTAAAGACATAATAATTTCCTTTTTCCAAGATTAAAGAATAAAACGTGCTAGAAAATCTAATTTCTTAGATTTGTTTAATTATTGTGTGGTTTTGTAAAGACTGTCAATCATTTGGTTTAAATTAACTACTAAACAGTTTAAATTCTACAACAGTCGGTCGCCATAATCCGCTGTATGCATAGTGAACAAGACAAAGCGGATTTCAGCCAAAGGCTGCAAACCGCGCTTAAACTGGCGGGGCTGGATTCGCTTTCGGGCGCAAATTTGGCTAACCGTTTTAATCTGCGCCACCCCAATCAGCCTGTGAGCACGCAGGCATTTCATCATTGGCTATCGGGGCGTTCTATCCCCACGCCTGACAAAATTAAAACGCTGGCGGAATGGCTAGATACTACGGAAGAATGGCTGCGCTATGGGCGTGTGGCGCATGATTGCGGGCAGGTGTCGGCGCAAGAGCGATTGCTGCTGGATTATTTCCGTGCGCTCTCGCCTGAAAAGCAGCAAGCATTGATGACGTTGTTACACGGCAATGGCAATAACGAAGCATAAAATAAAGGCAGCCTGAAACGCCAAACAACGTTTTCAGGCTGCCTTTATTGTTGCCTACCACTTATTTCACAAACCGCGCATCGGCTTTAAACGGTGCGCTGCTGGTGGGTTTGGCGGTGTAGAAGCGGGCGAAGGGGCTGTCCATTTTGGTGCGAATGCGTTTGCCGTCAATCACGGCTTCGGCTTCCAGTTTCACGCCGCCGCCGTTGGTGGCTTTGTGCGCCATGTCGGGCCAGTCTAACGCGCTGATTTTGAGGCGGGGTTGTTCCACTTTGGCGGATTCGCTCATCAGTTGCTTGCCTACGGGGCGGATTTTTTCATCGGGCAGGTGTTCTGATGCGCCGCCGTTGTCGTCCACCACGCCAATGTTGAGCAGCTGGGCGTGGGCTAAGTCCATTTTGCCGTTTACTACGGGAATGCCGACAAATAGCTTCACGCCGCGATGCACATAGGCTTTTTCGCGCCATTGGGTTTGCCCTTCTTTGGGCGATTTGGTTTCGGCGGCAACGGAATAGGTGCGCCCCATAATCATGACTTTGTAGCCTGCGATTTTGCGTGCGCCTAAGCCGTCTGTGATGTCGTCCACCAGCTCGGGGGCGGTGCCTTTGGCGTTGCCGAGTACGCGGGCGGAGGTTTCGGCGAGATAGGCGGGTGCGCCGTTGATGGTGAGGGTGTGTTCTTGGGCGAAGTCGGCGGCGAATGCGCTGGCGGCAAAGCCTGCGAACAGCAGGGCGAGGGCGGTTTTTTGCATGGGGTGGGTCTCCGTGTGTGAAAAAAGGTTAAGAAATGTTATGGCGCGCATTATGATGCAAACAATAGTTATTATCAAGTGCTGGGTTACGAGGCAGCCTGAAAACGGTAAACCTCATTTTCAGGCTGCCTTTTTGCGTCTAAACCATATAAGGAAACAATCTAATTTGCCGCGTGCTCGCTGTTTATACTATCGCGCTTTTAACAAGCGAAAGGCGTAAGCAAATGGCTTGGTCGGCGGATGATTACATTATTCTGTTTTTCTTTGTGGTGGGCGCGTTATTGCATGGCATCACGGGCTTTGGTTATCCGATTGTGGGCACGGCGGTGGTGGCGGGGTTTTATCCGTTGAAGGTGGCGGTGGCGATGGTGGTAGTGCCGTGTATTGTGATGAATGTGGTGATGCTGCGCTCGGATGCGGGCTTTTGGCGCAATGTGGTGGAATATGGGCGGGCGTTTTTGCCGTTGTTTGTGAGCAGTTTTGTGGGCGGGCTGATTGGGGTGAAGCTGCTGCTGGTATTTCCTGAGCCTGCGCTGAAAATGTTTTTGGGGGTTACGCTGCTGTTTTATGTGGCAACGCAATACAGCCGTTTTCGCATTCGCTTTGGGCGCGGGCGGGGAACGATGCTGGCGTTTGGCTTTGTGGCGGGGATTGTGGGCGGGGTTACCAACGCGATTGTGGCGTTTTTGATGATTTATTTGCTGGGCACGGGGCGCAATAAAACGGAAATGGTGATGGTGAACAACATCAGCATTTTGATTACGAAATTGACGCAGATTGTGGTGTTGTTTCCTGTGTTGCGGGGCTTTGCGGCGCGAGATTGGTCGTTGCTGGGGGTGGTGATGGTGGTGTCGCTGGGGTTTGTGTGGCTGGGCGGGCGCATTCGGCTGCGGCTGCCGCAGGGGGTGTTTAATCATGTGGTGGCGATGATGCTGCTGGCGTTGGGGGTGTATGCGATGTGGCAGGGCTGGGCGGGGTGGCGGTAGCGCAATCAATCGTGTAAGGCAGCCTGAAAATATGATGGCTAAATGGAACAGCGGATGGCTGGGCTGCGGTGGGGTGCAGGGGCTTGCCCCTGCTCGTGGTAGGCGGCGAAACGCC
>CAUVGV010000031.1:0-15117 GCA_963551505.1 uncultured Kingella sp. | reverse complement strand
TAAAATTTATGGGAGCGGCGGGGTTTGATGTATGAATACCATCTATCTGACTATCACGTTGCTTGCACAGACTAACAATGCTATGATACAAACCTTTATGATTCCAGCTAATTCGTTTGAGAACAAATCTAGGGTAAGAAAAAGAAGAATAGGTCCCGTCAGCCAACCAATATAGCCCAAGATTAAACCTATTAACGCAACGCCTGCGCCGCCTTCGTTTGGATTTTTGCGGATTTTACTGCGTGCTGAGTGTCCCATGGCGATGACAGCAATGTTCAAAAATGATGGAACAAATGGCAGTAAACCGATTAACGCACCAATTAAGCAAAGCGTGGCTAGGGTACTGGCACTTAGGGACGTAGATTCTTGGTTGGGCGCGTCTGAATTTTGAGCTTGTTCTGGGCTTGGATTAGATTCTGAACTTTGCTCAGGCAGTTTCTCTAAATTGAGACTGGGTTCTTGGGTGGATTTTTCATTTGGTGTATTGGGATTTGGCGTATCCGACATAATGCGTCCTTTCTTTTGGCGTTTTCAGGCTGCCTAATGCAGCAGCGATAACAGCAGCCTGAAAAGCTCGTTTACAGCGGCGGCACAATCAGCAAGTTAATGTAGCCTGTGATAAAGGGATAGTATCGCCATTACCTATCTTCCTATTACGCTGCCTGAACCAAATAACAATGCTTTGAAAAATACCTTTATGGCTAGGGCGGAATTACCCCTAGCAAATGCATCAAAGGTAACAGCCGCAATAATCGGTCCAGTTAGCCAGCCAATATAGCCCAAAATTAATCCTACTAATGCAATACCTGAACCGCTTTCGTCAGAATTTTCGCGGGCTTCGCTGCGTGCCATGTGTCCCATAATAATGGCTACAATATTTACGATGGGTGGGACAACTATCGGTATCAAACCGATTAACGCGCCAATTACGCAGAGTACAGCTAGGGTGTTTTTTGACGGAGGTTCTACGTTTAGATTAAGTTCTTGGTCTGGGTTTTCATTTGGCGTATTTGGGTTGGGCGTGTCTGAATTTTGAGCTTGTTCTAGGCTTGGATTGGGTTCTGAACTTTGCTCAGGCAGTTTCTCTAAATTAAGACTGGGTTCTTGGGTGGATTTTTCATTTGGTGTATTGGGATTTGGCGTATCCGACATGATGCGTCCTTTCTTTTGGCGTTTTCAGGCTGCCTAACGCAGCAGCGATAACAGCAGCCTGAAAAGCTCGTTTACCGCCGCTTCAAAATTTATTCCATATAAAATCATCACGATAACCACAATCGCCAGCATAGTCAGCGGCACAATCAACAAGCCAATGTAGCCCATGATTAAGCCTGCCAACGCCATACCCACGCCGTCTTCATTCGGGTTTTGGCGGATTTGGCTACGCGCTATATGCCCCATCACAATGGCGGCGATGTTGATGATGCCGATGGAGGGCAGCCCGCCCACCAAGCCCAGCAGCCCGCAAATAAAGCTGATGATGGCGAGTATGTTGGTGGTGCGCGGTGTGGGGTTGGGCGTTTGCGTCATGATGAATTCTTTGCTGTTGCTGGGCAAAATGGCGTTTCAGGCTGCCTTATCGCGCGTGCCGTTGCCGATAGCTTTCCATATCCAACACGCAAATGGGAAACGACGCGCCTGCGCCCGCATCCCCAGCCAAAAGGCAAGCAACAGCGCGGCGAGTATCCCTATCCGCTTGGCGGTTTTCATTCTATTTTTGTTGCTGTTTTCAGGCTGCAACCTTTGCCAACCCTGCAACTGATGGAGCGTCGGTGGCTCGCCGACATCTTGGCAAACCAGCCATACCCTGTTTAATCAGTCATTTGGCGGCGAGCCGCCGCCGTTCCATTTTGATTTTCAGGCTGCTTCTTGCGGCATAGACAGCCTGAAAACTATGCCAACAACGCCGCCACCACTTCTTCCATCTGCATAAAGCGCGAACCTTTCACCAACACACTGGCGCGTTCGGGCAAATCGTGGGTGATGACTTGAATCAGCGGGTCTTTATCGGCAAACCACAGCCCATTGCCACCAAATTTTTCGGCAGCCTGCACGCTGTTATCGCCCACAAAATAAGCGTATTCAATGCCCAAATCGCGGGCATAGATGCCGATTTCTTCGTGCATTTTTGGGGCTTCGTCTTCGCCCAGTTCGCCCATGTCACCCATCACAAACACGCGCGGCGCGGGCAGCTGGGCAAGCACATCCAGCGCGGCTTTCATGCTGTCGGGGTTGGCGTTGTAGGTGTCGTCCAAAATCAGCGCTTGGCGGATGCCGTTTTTGCGTTGCAGCCGCCCTTTGATGTTGCTAAATGCCGCCAAGCCGCGGGCGATTTCAGGCTGCCCGATGCCGCCTGCCATCGCCAGCGCGGCGGCGGCGCAAGCGTTGCTGATGTTGTGTTTGCCCGCCACAGGCAGTTGCACGGCTTGGCGGTTGCCGTTGTACACCAAATCAAATGTGCTGCTCAACGCTTCAAGCGCGATGTTTTCGGCGTGCACATCGCCTGTTGCCACGCCAAAAGTGAGCGTTTGAAACGCACGAGTGGCAGCCTGAAAAATGGCAAGGTGGGCATCCTCGGCAGGCAAGATGGCGATGCCGTTTTCAGGCAGCCCTTGGTAAATCTCGGCTTTGGCGCGGGCGATGTCATCCACGCCGTTAAACCCACAGCCGATGTGCGCGCGCATGGCGTTGTTTACCAGCGCAACATTGGGCGCGGCGATGCGGGTGAGCGTTGCCAACTCGCCCGCGTGGTTCATGCCCATTTCTATCACGGCGTGGCGATGCGGCTCGCGCAGATTGAGCAGCGTGAGCGGCAAGCCGATGTGGTTGTTAAAATTGCCCGCCGTTGCCAACACGGCATCAGCGCCGTGCGCCGTGCGCAAAATGGCCGCCAGCATTTCTTTCACCGTGGTTTTGCCACTTGACCCTGTGATACCGTACACAAAAGGGTTGAGCTGTTTGCGCCATGCGGCGGCGAGCGTTTGCAGCGCGGCAAGGGTGTCGTCCACTTTGAGGCAGCCTGAAAACGAGGCGCAGTCGCCGCGCGAAACAACGGCGGTTGCGCCTTTGGCTAACACTTCGGACACAAAATCGTGCGCGTCGTGGTTCTCGCCCACTAGGGCGAAGAAGAGGTCGCCGCGCTGGGCGGTGCGGCTATCGGTGGTGATTTGGTTGATGGGGCTGTCTGTGGCGGTTTCAGGCAGCCTGAAAAGGCGGCGGACGAAGTTTTGGGTAAGTGCGGTCATGGTTTTGCTCTATAAAATATGGCTTATGGTTGTCGTATCATTTTTTGGATGGCTTCTGGCGATATAAAAATAGAAACACGGTGGCGTAGCTGGCGGCTGCCAAGTGTGCTTGCCCCCGAAATAGGCGTGCCATCTTTCTGCAAAAAAATAACTTGCGGAATAGGATTAGGGGCTTTTTTCGTTTCCAGCCATCGCCATTTTTGCCAGCCTTTATTCGTTAATTCCAGCATACCTAACCGATGGTCATGGAGTAGCCCATCCATCACTACATTATTATTGATGATTAAAGACTTCATATCATCCGAAGTAAGGCGCGAGGGTTGATGCACCCACGCTGGATAATTTCTCATGCCTTTTTGTTGCTTAATCTGTATTTCACGCATCGTCCGCAACGACCAATCCGATAACGTTATTTCATGGTCTTCGCTGGGTATTGCCAACGCAAAAGCAATTTCTTGCCGCGCAACGGCTTCTTTGAATTTGGGAATGGTATCTGACATGATGGTTAATCTGAGCCTACCACCATCTATGCGGTCAATCACACGTGCTCCTAACCACAAGTCATTTGTTTTTTGATTAAATGTCAAAAGATACGCATTGTGTTTAATTGCCTCAGCCGCCATTTTGCTCAATTTTTACCCACCCTGCTTGGAAAAAGTTATATCCAAATGCCCATCTTCAAGCATCTCATCCAACCTTGGCGACATAGCAAGCACATCGCTTTTATCCAAAACTCAAAACGGTTCTTTCACCCACCACTTGCTCGCCTCGCCCTTGCCTATTGCAGCGGAATAACGCGGCAGTCGCAACGTAATCGGCTGATAATCGCGCTCCTGCCCGCGCGGAATATCCGCTTGCTCCAACACAATCCCCGCAATTTGGAAATTTAAATTTTTCGCAGGAAGGGTTATTGGCTCCGCCAAGGTGTATTTCATCGCGCATCCCAGTAAAGCCATTGCTAAAACAAATTTTTTCAACATACTTTAATTCCCTTTTCAGGCTGCCTCATCGCTCACGGCACAATCACCGTAAACACATACGCCGCCAAATTTACCAGCAAAACAATGCCATACAGCATATTGGTTTTGCCATAATGCAGCGACAGCATCACGGTAAACGTGCTCAACCCAAGCAGCAGCATGGATTTGGCGTCCAAGCCCAGCACCACGTCAATATCGTAAATCAGGCACACCAACGCCACAGCGGGAATGGTGAGCCCGATGCTGGCAATGGCAGAACCCAACGCCAGATTGATGCTGGTTTGCAAACGATTGCGGCGGGCGGCGGTGAGCGCGGCGAGGCTTTCGGGCATCAGCACCACAGCGGCAATAATCACGCCCACCAACGCCTTGGGCGCGCCCCACGACACCACCATGCTTTCAATGGCGGGCGACAGGGCTTTTGCCAACGCAATCACCACGCCCAAACACACCACCAAGCACACCAAGCTAGCCAGCGCGATTTGGGTGGGCGGCGGCTCGGCATGGTGGCTGGGGTCTTCATCGTCTGCCAAAAAATAATCGCGGTGGCGCACGGTTTGGGTCAGGATAAAGGAAAAATACAGCACAAAAGACGCAACGGCGATAAACAGCAGCTGCGCCGTGTTGTAGCTGCCCGATGGCGTGCTGGTGGTGAAATTGGGCAGCACCAGCGTGAGCACCAAAATGGAAATCAGCGTTACCAGCGCGGTACTCACCGATTTTTTATTGAAAAACTGCTCGCGGTGTTTCAAGCCACCAATTAGCAGGCACACGCCCAATAATCCATTTAGAATCAACATGATAGCAGAAAACACGGTATCGCGCGCCAAATAGGCGGCGTTGCCACCCCCGCCCATCATCATGGACACAATCAGCCCCACTTCCAGCACGGTAATCGCCAGCGCCAGAATAATCGTGCCAAACGGCTCGCCCACTTTATGCGCCACCACTTCGGCATGGTGCACGGCGGATAACACGCTGCCAATCAGCATCGCGCCGCCCACCAGCTGCAACGGCACACTGCCTTTGATGCCGATGAAATACACCAGCCATGCGGCAATAGGCAGGGCGATAGACCAGATGGGGAGGGGGTTGTGGGTGTGTTTTTTCATGTTGGGATTGAAAGTAAGGTTGGGTTTGTGGTTTTCAGGCTGCCTATTGCGCGCGAACGGTTATCGGGTCCTGGGGCAGTTTATTGACACGGTCTAAATTAGTGCCATCGGGTTTATCGGGCTGTGCGCCGAAAAAATCGTAGCCATCGGTGGGCAGCTCGGCGGCTTTGATGCCTGTCCATTGGCTGAACCCTTTGAGGAAATTGAACGCGCTGCGTTGCACTTTGATGACTTTGTGTTCGGTGTCATCTGACGACAGTTTGGCAAAGGGCACAGCAAATGATTGGTAGGTATCGCCGCCATGAGTGAGCGATTGCTCTGCGCCGTTGCCAACGTGTTTTAAGCCGTGGTCGGAAAAATAAATCAACGAATAGCTTTCGCCTTTTTCTTTCAAAATATCAACCATGTCTTCCAGCAGTTTGTCGGTTTCCTTGATAGTGCTAACGTAGCAAGATAGCGATGGGCTGGATAGTTTGAAGGCAACGGGATTGGTTAAACGGTCGCAAAAGTTGGCGTGCGAACCCATAATGTGCACCACGATAAGACGCGGGCGCGATTCGGGCTTGGCGAGCACTTTTTTGAGTTCGGGCAGCAGTAGCGTGTCGCTGGTGCTGATGCTGGTTTTGTAGTCGCCACGCTGGGTGTAATAGTTGTATTCGCTTTGCAGCGCAAAAATAGAAATATCACGCGAAAGCATACCTAGCATACCTTGATTGGAGAGCCAATAGGTCGCAAAACCTGCCTTATTGGCAAGCGTTACCATGCTGTTATTCATTTCGTGGCGATAGCTTAAACTATTGAGCACCGATACCATGGTTACTTCGCCAGCGGAAATATAACCATCAATAAACAACCCTTTGGTTTGGTTGAAAAATGGCGTATTGACAGCCTGAAAACCGTATAGGTTCATGTAATCCGCACGCGCACTCTCGCCGATAACGACAACATAATTTTTGTATTTGCTGTTTACGGATTGAACGTGCCAATCGGCTGGTTTGGCTGCTTGTTCGGCGATTTCTCGTTTGCGCTCAACATAAATTTGGGGCGCGGCAACGGCATCCACATAAAAGCCAATAATGGGAATGGGAATGGCGGTATCGTAATCTTGCAATGTGCCGCTTGTGCCCAGTGCTCCCACAAAGGGCGTAATCAACAAAATGCTAAACAAAACGCCCAAATAAATTTTGACTTTTTTATGCCATTGTTGGGCAGCCTGAAAAAGCGTTTTGCTCTGCCGCCAAACCACAACGCCCAACACCAAAAAAGCGACTTGCATGGCGTAAACAGAAAACGGGATAGTGGCGAGAAACTCACCTGCTTCGTTGTTATCGGTTTCCAGCAATGAACCCACGATTTTAAATGTGGGCGCGCCATGCAAATAACCCGTAGAAAAATAAAGAGTCATGGTTAACGCAAAAAACAATAATAAGTGTGATGCCCAGCGTGGCGATAAAAAAGCGCAAATGAGCAAAAACGCGGTTGTGCCTGCCGTGCCGATTGCTACATCGCGTACAGGGGTTGCTTGTCCAAAGGCATAGCCTGCCGCAAAACACGATGCAAAGCTAAATATCAGCAATAGTGCGAGTTTTAGGGCGATGACGGAATTAAATGAGGCGGTTGTGTGTTGCTGAGCAGTGTTCATGTTGGAATCCTCGTTTTCAGGCTGCCTACCCTTGCGCTAAGGCACCCTGCGCTACTTCAAAATCAGAAAAATGATGTTTCACCCCTTGAACATCCTGATACGTCTCATGCCCCTTGCCTGCAATCAGCACAATATCTTGCGCTTGCGCTTGGGCGATGGTTTGCTCAATCGCGGCTTTGCGGTCGGCTTCTACCAGCGCAGGATGCGGCACGGCGGGCAGGATGTCGTTGATGATGGCTTGGGGCTGCTCGGTGCGCGGGTTGTCGCTGGTTACCACCACGCGGTCGGCGAACTGGCTGGCGACGGCGCCCATCAGCGGGCGTTTGCCGCGGTCGCGGTCGCCGCCGCAGCCGAACACGCACCAAAGTTGGCTTTCAGGCTGTTGAATTTCGCGCAGGGTGGTGAGGGCTTTTTCCAGCGCGTCGGGCGTGTGGGCGTAATCCACCACCACCAGCGGTTTGTTGGGCTGGATAATGCAATCCATGCGCCCTGTGGCGGGGCGGATGCGGGATAACGCGGTTAAGGCAGCCTGAAAATCGTAGCCCGCGGCGCAGAGCGCGCCCAATGCGGCGGCGAAGTTTTGCGCGTTAAACCGCCCCAGCAGTTGGGTTTGCGCGCTGCCGTTGCCCCACGGCGTTGCAAGGCTGATGCTCATGCCTTGGGTGCTGGCGGCGAACTGGGTAATGCGGATGTCGGCTTGGTCGTTGAAGCCGTAGGTGTAGGTTTTAACTTCGTTGAAGCCTTCGGCTTTCAGGCTGCCTCTGTTTTTTTTTAACTCGGCAGCGAGTGCTGCGCCAAATGCGTCGTCGCTGTTGATGATGGCGTTTTGCAAGCCTTGCCAGTAGAACAAGCGGGCTTTGGTTGCGCCGTATTCTGCCATGCTGCCGTGGTAGTCCAAATGGTCGCGCGTCAGGTTGGTGAACACGGCGGTGTGAAAGGGCACGCCGTTCACGCGGTATTGCGCTAAGCCGTGGCTGGATACTTCCATGGCGATGTGTTTCGCGCCTTGCTGTTTGAATTGGTGAATCAGCGTTTGCACGGCAACGGGGTCGGGCGTGGTGTGCGTGGTCTCTTGCAGTTCGCCAAAAAAGCCGTTGCCCACTGTGCCGATGATGGCGCAGCTTGGCGCGCGTTCTAAATCATCAATCGCTTGGGCAAGCCATTGCGTGATGGATGTTTTGCCGTTGGTGCCCGTTACACCGATGATTTTCAGGCTGCCTGAAAGGTTGTCATACGCTTGCGCTGCCAGCATCCCCGCGCGTTGTTTCAAATCGCTGATGGCTTGGTTGGGCACTTGCCATTCAGGCTGCCATTTAAACGCACCATCGTCGTCCCAATACACGAAACTTGCGCCGCGGGCGATGGCATCGGCGATGTAGTTTCTGCCGTCGGCATATTCGCCTTGGCAGGCGATGAAGATATCATCGGACTGGATTTTGCGGCTGTCGGCGTGCAGCGTTTGGCAGCCTGAAACGATGTGTTGCAAGACGGGGAGGATGGGCTGGGCGGGAGCGGCTTTTTGGCTGAACATGGGAAATCTCTACAAACTTTACAAAAGGGTTTTCAGGCTGCCTGCGAGTGGCGTTGGCGAATGCACGCATTCATCGCGGCGACACATAAGGCAGCCTGAAAAGCCTGCTGAATGCGGGCGCAACCGTTTTCAGGCTGCCGATTAACAAAAAAACCTTTGCCGCACCCAAAGTGCCGCAAAGGTTTGTTGCATGGGGCTATCGTTTTTTGGCAACGTTGGCTGCGGGTTCGGCGTTCACATAAGTGGGTTTCACGCCTAATTTTTTCAGTCCGCCCGCCATAATCTCGCGGAACGCAGGCCCCGCCACCGTGCCGCCGTAATAGCCTTTGCCGCGCGGTTCATCAATGCTCACCGCCACAATCAAGCGCGGATTTTGCGCGGGCGCAAAGCCCACGAAGCTGGCGCGGTATTTGTCGGCATAACCGCCTGCGCTGGCTTTGCGCGCCGTGCCTGTTTTGGCGGCAACATCGTAGCCAGGCACTGCGCCATCTTGCCCCGTGCCGCCTTTGCGCGTGATGCTAACCATCATTTCGCGCATTTGTTTTGCCGTTTCAGGCTTAATCACTTGCGTGCCTTTCGGGGTTTGGGTTTGCTTGTAGATGGTGGCAGGCATCAATTTGCCGCCTGCGGTGAAAATAGTATAGCCCTGCGCCATTTGCAGCAAATTCGCCGTAATCGCGTAGCCATAAGACATCACGGCGCGGTCTAGTTTGCTCCATTTGGCAGCGGGTTTAATCGCGCTGCTTTGCTCGCCGCTCACGCCCGAGCCTGTTTTATGCCCAAAGCCCACATCCGAAAAATGTTGATACAAACTTTGGTTGTCATACAACGCCGCAATGTGGCTGGTGCCCACGTTAGACGATTTTTGCAAAATGCCTTGCGTAGTGAGCGAGGGATAATCGTGCGTGTCGCGGATGGTTTTGCTGCCAATCGCATAAGGGCGCGTGTTGAATGTGCTGTTGCGCCCAATTTTGCCATCATCCAAGGCTTTGGCGATGATAAATGGCTTCATCACCGAGCCCAATTCCATCGTTTCGCTCACGGCAAAATTGCGCAAGCTGGTGGCAGGATAGGCTTGATAATAATTGGCATCGTAATCAGGCAAGCTCGCCATTGCTAAAATCTCACCTGTTTGTGCATCCAAAACCACCACACCGCCCGCTTTGGCATTAAAGTTTTTCAACGTTGCCGCCAGTTGGTCGTGCGCCAGCTGCTGCAAATCTTGGTCAACGGATAGCACCAGCGTTTCGCCTGATTTGGCTGCCGCGTTGTCGGGCGAATCAATCAGTTCCACAATATTATTGTGGCGGTCGCGCAAGACTACTTGCCGCCCATCTTCGCCTGTTAAACGCTGATTTGCCACACGTTCCAAGCCCTCCAAGCCTTCGCCTTTGTCGTTGGCAAAGCCCACAATATGCGAAAACAAATTGCCTGTGGGATAGGCACGCTCGGTGCGTTCTTCAAACCGCAAAGATGGAATATTCAACGCTTTGAGCGCGTCGGCTTCTTCCAGCGAAAGCTCGGTTTTAAACTGCACATATTGGCTAGAACGGTCTTGCAATTTTTGGCGCACTTCGCTTTCAGGCAGCTTCAAAATCGCCGCCAGTTGGGCAAACTGTTCATTGCTAATTGCATTCCAGTTAATCTCATCGCCTTGGCGTTTGGGCGCGTAAATCGCTTTGGGGTTAAACGTCGCCACTTTCAAATAACGGCTCACCGCCAAAATCGCGCCGTTGCGGTCGGTAATCGTGCCGCGCAGCGCAGGGCTTTTGATGCTGCGCACCACGCGGTCTTCGCTAAACTTGCTCAACTCGCTATGATGCTGCGCCTGCACGCGAAAGCTATGCCCCACCAACACGCAAAACGCGCCGCCAATCGCCAGCATCAACCATGAAAGGCGTTTATTCCCCTCAACCACTTGGCGTTTGGTTTCTTCTTTTTTTGCCATGTATGGCTTAAATTCATTATGGATTAACATCGTTTTTTCTTCTTACTACTTAATAACCAACAGCCACCGTATTCTCTGATGTGGGTGCGCTCATATTCATTTTTGCCGCAGCTCGCGCCACTTGTTTAGAATCAGACAACTTGCTTTGCTCGTAAACCAGCTCGGCATGGTCTTGATTTAATCTAATCTTCTCTTCCTGCCCTTTGCCATAAAGGTGGGTTTGTCGCTTAATCCCCATGCGCAAATCGGTTACATACAACGCCGACAGCGTAACGGAAACCAGCAAAATAAAATTTAGTTTAGACATCTTTAACACCCATTAGGCAGCCTGAAAATCAAATCGCCCCGCCGTGCGCTCTGCCACACGAAGCACCGCAGAACGCGCACGCGGATTGGCAGCCACTTCCGCCGCGCTCGCCTTAATCGCCTTGCCGATTGCCAACAAAGGCGGTTGCGGCAAATCTGCTTCGCGCACCATCGCCCATTTGGGCAACGGCGCATGAGTAGCATATTGACGGATAAACTGCTTCACCAGTCTGTCTTCCAGCGAATGAAACGCAATCACCGCCAACCGCCCACCCACATTTAATCGTTCAACCGCTTGCGGCAAGACCGCTTGGATTTCGTCCAGCTCGCGGTTAATAAAGATGCGAATGGCTTGAAAGGTTCGCGTTGCAGGGTCTTGTCCTCGCTCACGAGTACGGACGCATTGCGCCGCGATTTTCGCCAACTTGCAGGTTGTATCAATGGGCGTTTCGCCTCGTTGCGCGACAATTGCACGCGCAATCGCGTGACTAAACCGCTCTTCACCATAATTCTTGATTACCTCGTTTATTTCTTCTTCACTGGCAACCGCCAACCAATCGGCAGCCGATTGCCCGCGCGTGGTATCCATGCGCATATCCAAGGGCGCATCAAAGCGAAAGCTAAACCCGCGCGACGCATCGTCAATTTGCGGCGAAGAAATGCCCAAATCAAACAACGCGCCATCAATTTTTGCCACGCCCAGTTCATCTAAGGCAGCCTGAAAATGGGAAAAGCCATTGTGTACCACGCTTACACGCGCATCTTGCGCCGCCAAATCTCGTGCCACCGCAATCGCTTGCGGGTCTTTGTCAAACACCACCAGCCGCCCTTTTGCGCCCAGCTTGGACAAAATCAAACGCGAATGCCCGCCGCGCCCAAACGTGCCATCCACATAAATACCGTTTTCTTGAATATTCAGCGCATCAACAGCTTCATTCAATAAAACGGTTATGTGTTGAAATGGTTCAGGTTTTGCAGCTAAGTTCATAATTGTAAATCAGTTTGGCTTAAATCAAAATCCAGCTCATCGGAGTCAATAGACAAGGCTTTTTCGGTTTCTGCCATTTTTTGTTCCAAGCCCCAAAGTTCAAGACGATTCACGCGCCCAACCAGCATCACATCTTTATCAAAATTCACTAAACGGCGCAGATTTTGCGGCAGCAACACGCGCCCCGCGCTATCCAGCTCCAACGTTTCTGCATTGTGCAGCAGCAAATTTTGATAAAGCTGCAAATTGGGCTTGCCTTTTACGTTGAGCGACAACAATTGTTGCTCCACTTTCTCCCACTCACATTCGGGATAAAACAGCAAACGGTCGCGGCTATCCAGCGTGGCAACGATGCGTTGCGTGTCAAAATCGCGCGACAGGGCATCACGAAACTTGGCTGGTATCGCCAATCGTCCTTTGTTATCAAGGGTTAATTCGTGAGAGCCGCGAAACATATTCAAAAATTGGGTTGGTTTGGATAATTTGGGAAAGTTTTACCACTTGGCACCACTTCCCCCCACATGGCTACACTATAAGCAAAAAACGGGCTTCGGTCAAACTGTCCAAATAGAATTAACTCTTTAAAAATAGATTGAAAATTCATCTTTAAAACGCATTTCAGGCAGCCTGAAAACGCATTCAGGCTGCCTGAAAAAACACACGAAAATTTTTACCAATAAAAACAAAGCGCGTTCCAAATCACTTCCTTGCACGCGCCCAAACAAAGCCATTTATAATAGCTTTTCTGCTTTATATTTTTACACAATTTAACCTTATGACTTCACCACAAATCCCACATTTGGATAGCAATCAGCAGCAAGCCAGCGATGCGCTCGTTCACATGATTGCGGACGAAATTGCCCAGCAGGGCGCAATCCCATTTTCGCGCTTTATGGAGCTGGCGTTGTATGCGCCGCGCTATGGTTATTACACGGGCGGAGCGCACAAAATTGGTGCGGCGGGCGATTTTGTTACCGCGCCCACGCTGTCGCCTTTGTTTGGGCAGGCTTTGGCGCGGCAACTGACGCCGCTGCTGGTGCAAACGGCGGGCGATGTGTATGAATTTGGCGCGGGCACGGGGGCGTTGGCGGCAACGTTGTTGCACGCGCTTTCAGGCTGCCTGAATACTTATTATATTGTGGAGCTGTCGCCCGAATTGGCGGCGCGGCAACGGGCATACATTCAGCAACACGCGCCAAATTTAGCGCATAAAGTGAAGCACTTAACCGCCCTGCCCTGTTCTTTTGACGGCGTTATCCTAGGCAATGAGGTGTTGGATGCGATGCCGACCGAGCGCGTTTGTCGTCATGAAAACGGCGATTTTTCGCGCGTGTGTGTGGACTATGAAGCGGGGCGGTTTGCGCTGCGTTATCAATCGTTGCTTGACCCCGACCTTTTTCAGGCTGCCTTAAATTATTTTCCCGACCCTGCTTTGCTGCCATACGCGGGCGACTACACCAGCGAATTGCATCCCGCGCAGCACGCTTTTATCCGCACGCTAGCGGAAAAGCTCACGCGCGGCGCGATGATTTGGCTGGATTACGGCTTTGACGCGGCGCAGTATTACCACCCCGAGCGCAGCGATGGCACACTGATGGGGCATCATCGCCATCACACCATCCACGACCCGTTTTACCGCGTGGGGCTCACCGATTTAACCGTGCACGTTAATTTCAGCGACATCGCCGAGGCGGGCTGCGCGGCGGGTTTGGACTTAATCGGCTACACCAACCAAGCCACGTTTTTATACAATTTGGGCATTTTGGATTTACTCGCGGCGCAGTTCCCGCAAACCGACACGCCGAGCTATTTTCAGGCTGCCCAAGCGGTTAATACGCTGACCGCGCAGCACGAGATGGGCGAATTGTTTAAAGTGATGGCTTTTGGTAAACAGGTGGACGTGGATTGGTTGGGCTTTGCGCGGGGGGATATGTGTCATAAGCTGTGAACGGGGGGGCAGGCTGCTGATGTGTGTGGTGTATTGCGCTTGCGCGGTTCAATAAAGGCAGCGTGAAACCTGCACCAACCACGCAACCGATGGCGCGGCGGCGGTTCGCCGACATCTTGCCCGCCCGTAAAACAAGCCGTCGCCGCTCCATTTTAGATTTCAGGCTGCCTCAAATGCCTGATGCAGCCTGAAAAACAAAACGTTTAACCCGCGCCTGCGCTTATTACAAAGCGCCAACCTTTTTTCAGGCTGCCTATCGTAACCGTTTACCACAATGCCCTGCCCCATTTAGGCAGCCTGAAAACACCACTCACAACACTCATTCCAACCAAGAGACTCTAACCATGCCCCTCTGCATCATCCCCGCGCGCGGCGGCAGCAAACGCATCCCCCGCAAAAACATCAAACCTTTCAACGGCAAACCCATGATTGCCCACAGCATCGCCGCCGCCCAAGATTCAGGCTGCTTTTCGCAAATCATCGTCTCCACCGACGACCCCGAAATCGCCGCCATCGCCCGGCAATACGGCGCAAGCGTCCCATTCACACGCCCGCGCGAACTCGCCAACGACTATGCCACCACAGGCGCGGTTATCGCCCATGCCGTGCAATGGATGCAACAACACGACTGGCAAGGCAACGCCGCCTGCTGCCTCTACGCCACCGCCCCGTTTGTTCAACCCCATGATTTGCAACAAGGTTTAACCGAGCTCGCTCAAACCCAAGCCGACTACGCATTCAGCATCACCAGCTTCCCCTTCCCCATCCAGCGCGCCCTCAAATTGCGCGCGCACAACCAAGTCGCCATGTTCCAGCCCGAAAACTTCGCCGTGCGCAGCCAAGACCTTGCCGAAGCATGGCACGACGCAGGACAATTCTACTGGGGCACAACCGCTGCATGGCTCGCGCAAAAACCCATTTTCAACAGCCACAGCATCGGCATCAAAATCCCGCGCCACCGCGTGCAAGACATTGACACGCCCGAAGATTGGACACGCGCCGAAATTTCGTATCGCGTGCTGCAAGAGCAAGCAAGCGAATAAACCATTTTCAGGCTGCATCTTTACTCAACGCCAATAAGCAGCCTGAAAAAATAAAACCGCTTGATGTTGAGCCAACTGAGTAAATCGGCTTTTCAGGCTGCCTAATCTATCGCAACAGGTTGATGCTACTGCTTTCTCCCCTACGTCCAGCCGAACAGAGCGTCCTTTTTTCGGGAAAAAGCGTGCGCTTGTTCGACGACGCGCGCAGCGCGGCTAGTTCGCACGCGCCGAAAAAAGGATGTGGAGTGAGGGAAGTTCGCGCAGCGAACCTGCACGACGGGGTCGCCTTTCTTTGCTTTGAACCTGTATTCATTATCCACAAGAATAGATTTTGCGTCATAAAAGCATGGATACAAGGCGCAAAGCGCAGCAAGGTT
>CAUVGV010000030.1:0-15388 GCA_963551505.1 uncultured Kingella sp. | reverse complement strand
TTTGGCGAAGCAAAGAAAAGTAAGTGCCCCGTCGGCACGAGACGCATGGTTAAAGTTAATCGGCTGTTTACCACAAAGCACCAACTTTTTTTCAGGCTGCCTATTCTCCACCCCACAAGGCAGCCTGAAACGAAGTTCAGCGTAGCTAAAACATCCCTACCGCCCCCCAATCCCCCCGCCGAAACCTGCTAAAATCTCCGCATCCCCACTCTTCCCCAACCATCCACCATGCTCCAAACCGCCGCCCCCTTCTCCCTCTGGCTACAACGCCAACTCGCCAACCAAACCCTCAACCTAGACATCCTAGCCCAATGGCTACCGCGCCCGCTCACGCCCGATGATTACGCCCAGTTCGCAAACTGGCAACAGCTTCAAGCCGATGGCAACGAAGCCGAAATCGCCCGCCAGCTTCGCATCCTGCGCCGCCATGTGTTGGCGCACATCATCACGCGCGACCTTGCCCACCAATCCACGCTAGACGAAGTAACCCACACCATCACCCAATTCGCCGATTTCGCCATCAACACCGCGCTCAACCACGCCCACGCCCACTACCAAGCCCTATACGGCACACCCATCGGGCGGCACACAGGCGCCGAGCAGCATCTCACCGTTATCGCCATGGGCAAAGCAGGCGGCTACGAATTAAACGTCTCATCCGACCTTGATCTCATCTTCACTTATCCCGAAAGCGGCGACACCGACGGCAAACGCGAGCGCAGCAACCAAGAATTCTTCACCAAAGTGGGGCAGAAACTCATCGCCCTGTTGGGCGACATCACCGCCGACGGGCAAGTGTTCCGCGTGGATATGCGCCTGCGCCCCGACGGCGACAGCGGCGCGCTGGTGGCCAGCGAAACCGCGCTGGAACAATACCTCATCACCCAAGGGCGCGAATGGGAACGCTACGCATGGTGCAAAGCCCGCGTGGTAACGCCCCATGCCAACGACATCCGCGCCCTAGTGCGCCCGTTTGTATTCCGCAAATATCTGGATTACAACGCCTACCACGCCATGCGCGAGCTACACCGCCAAATCAAGCAAGAAGTGCAAAAACGCGGCATGGAAAACAACATCAAGCTCGGCGCGGGCGGCATCCGCGAAATAGAATTTATCGCCCAAATCTTCCAAATGATACGCGGCGGGCAAAACCGCAGCTTGCAGCTTAAAGGCACGCAAGAAACGCTGGCGAAACTGGGCGAAATCGGCATCCTGCCGCCCGACACCGTTGCCCAACTGCTCGCCGCCTACCGCTTCTTGCGCGATGTGGAACACCGCCTGCAATACTGGGACGACCAGCAAACCCAAACCCTGCCCGACAACCCCGCTCAGCAAACCCAGCTTGCCATCAGCATGGGCTTTGCTGATTACCCCGCCTTTTTAAGCAGCCTGAAAACGCACCGCGATTTTGTGAACCAACAATTCAACCAAATTCTCAACGAGCCCAAACACGCCAACAACGAAGCCCCGCACCCACTCGCCGAGCTATGGGACAACGCCGCCGACCCCAATAGGCAGCCTGAAAACGAGTTAGCCAAACTGGGCTACACCGACAGCCCCCACATCGCCCAACGCCTTGCCCACATCCGCCAAGCCAGCAAATACCGCCAGCTCTCCGCCCAAGCCCAGCCGCGCTTTGATGCCATCGTCCCCCGCATGATAGAAGCCGCCGCCCATCGCCCCAACCCTGATGCCACCCTGCTGCGCCTGCTGGATTTTCTAGACACCATCAGCCGCCGCTCCGCCTACCTCGCCTTCTTGCAACAATACCCCGCCGCGCTCAACCAAGTTGCCGAGCTGATGTCGCAAAGCGCATGGGTAGCCGAATACCTGCGCCAACACCCCATTTTGTTAGACGAACTCCTATCCGCCCAACTGATGCAACCGCTGGATTGGGTAGCGTTAGAAAACGAACTTTCAGGCTGCCTCAACGCCCAAGACGACACCGAAAGCAAAATGGACACCCTGCGCCGCTTCCAACACGCGCAAACCTTCCGCCTGCTGGTGCAAGATCTCGCAGGGCAGTGGACAGTAGAAGCCCTAAGCGACGAACTCTCGTGCCTTGCCGACATCATCCTGCGCCAAACCCTGCACCACGCATGGCACAGCATCCCCAAAATCCACCGCCCCGACCCACAATTCATCATCATCGGCTACGGCAAACTCGGCGGCAAAGAACTCGGCTACACCTCCGATTTAGACCTCGTTTACCTTTACAACGACCCCCATCCCGAAGCCGCCGATCTCTACACCAAACTCGCCCGCCGCCTCACCACATGGTTATCCAGCAGCACAGGCGCAGGCAGCCTATACGAGCTAGACCTACGCCTGCGCCCCAACGGCGACAGCGGCTTTCTCGTCCACAGCCTTGCCGCCTACACCCAATACCAACAACAAAACGCATGGACATGGGAACACCAATCGCTCACCCGCGCCCGCTACATCTGCGGCAGCGCAACGCTTGGCGCACAATTTGAACAACTGCGTCGCCAAATCATCGCCCAACCGCGCGACATCGGCAGCCTGAAAACCGACATCCTCGCCATGCGCCACAAAATCACCGCCACCCACCCCGCCGACAACGCAAACGTCAAATACGCACGCGGCGGCGTGGTGGACGTAGAATTTATCGTCCAATACCTTGTGCTTGCTCACAGCCATGAAGCCCCCGAGCTGCTAGAAAACTACGGCAACATCGCCCTATTGGGCATGGCAGCACAACGCGGCTTTATCCCCGCCGAGCAAGCCCACGCCGCGCAAAATGCCTACCGCCGCTATCGCCAAATCCAACACAACAAAAAACTGCGCGACCTCGCCCGCGTTGCTGTGGACGAAAAATTGCTCGCCGATTACCAAGCCGTGCGGGCGTTGTGGGCAGCGGTGTTTGGGGAAACGATTTAATTTGCGCGGTATGCCAAAGGCAGCCTGAAAACCCATCCGCCCGTTTTCAGGCTGCCTTCATCCGTAGGGTGGGCAACTCGTTGCCCACAGCGATGGCAAACATTTTGGTTATTACCAACATTCTAGCGGGCAACAAGTTGCCCACCCTACGCGCCATCTCATCATGCCAACAATAGGCAGCCTGAAACCCATCCCCCATTTTCAGGCTGCCTTATTATGTGAACAAAGGCAGCCTGAAAACGTTTCAAGCCTATTCCCACTTCGCCGCTTTGCCGTATTTTTTAAGCCAGCGCACGGCTTGCCAGCAAGCCGTAGGGGACGCGAATCAACGTTTCAGGCTGCCTCAATCCTCGCGCCCGCGTTTTAGACTGAAACCTTTGCCAACCCTGCAACCGATGGCGCATCGGCATCTCGCCGACATCTTGGCAAACCAGTCATACTCTGTTTAATCCGCCATTTGGCGACAAGCCCGCCGTTCTATTTCAGATTTTAGGCTGCCGTTGAGGTTTAGCAAAGGTTTCAGACAGCTTGAACGTGGGCGCATCAATAAGGCAGCCTGAAAATGCTGCCACGCGCTCCTACGGCTTGCGTGCAAGCCGTGTGCTGGCTTTTCAATAGGGCGGCGAGTGGGGGAGATGGTGGTTTGTTGTTTATTATTGGTTGTAGGTATTTTGGGTGGGCAAGGAATTGCCCACTCTATGGCTGTATGCCAAAGGCAGCCTGAAAATGGTGGGCGATGCGACAAGTGTGTTTCCACAAACAAAAAAGCAGCCTGAAAACGGGTGGGGCAAATTTTCTCCAAGCTAAATATTTTCAGGCTGCCTTTACTATCAGAAATTACGTTGCTGCTGATGCGGTTGCCGAACGCTGCTGATTTTTGCCATTAAGGCAGCCTGAAAATGGTAAGCGGCGCAACAGGCGTGTTTTCGTAAACAAAAAAAGCAGCCTGAAAACGCACAAACACCGTTTTCAGGCTGCCTTCCCATCTCATCCCATCACGCCACCACGTTCACCCCCGCCTGCGGCGTGCACACAAACACTTCTTCTTTCAACCCCGTGCGCGCGTGATAATTCGCTGCGATATGCGCCTGCACCGCGCTCACCAAATCATGCGGCACCAGCGCGACAATGCAGCCGCCAAAGCCGCCGCCTGTCATGCGCACGCCGCCGCGCTCGCCGATGATTTCGCTTGCCAGTTCCACCAGCGTGTCCACCGCAGGGTGGGTGATTTCAAATTCGTCGCGCATCCCTGCGTGGCTTTCTGCCATCAGGCGGCTGAGTGCGGCGATGTCGTTACGGCGCATGGCTTCGGCGGCATCCAACGTGCGTTGGTTTTCTTGGATGATGTAGCGGGCGCGGCGGGCGGCGGTTGCGTCCAATCCCTGCTTGCCTGCGTCAAATTGGGCGAGCGATAGGTCGCGCAGGGCTTTCACGCCAAAATGGGCGGCGGCGGTTTCGCATTGGGCGCGGCGGGTGTTGTATTCGCTGCCGACCAAGCCGCGCTGCACATGGCTGTGGATAATCATAATCGCCAAGCCTGCGGGAATGGGCACGGCTTGGGCGTTCAGGCTGCGGCAGTCAATTAACACGGCGTGTCCTGCTTGCCCGCGCGCGCTGGTAAGTTGGTCCATGATGCCGCAGTTGCAGCCAACAAAGCGGTTTTCGGCGTATTGCCCGATTTGGGCGATTTCGGTTTCGTTTAAAGGCAGCCTGAAAATGTGTTGCACGGCTTTGCCGATGGCAACTTCCAGCGCGGCGGACGAGCTGAGCCCCGCGCCTTGTGGCACGTTGCCGCTGACGGCGATGTCCACGCCTTCGGGCAGCCTGAAACCGCGTTCGGCTAATGCCCAAATCACGCCGCGAATGTAGTTTGCCCATTGTTTTTCGGATGGGGCGATGGGCGCGTCTAGCGAAAATTCGTCGCGCTCGTGGTAGTCGGCGGCATACACGCGTACGCTGCGGCTGCCGTTGGGGGCGATGGCGACATGGGTGGCGAAGTCTATGGCGCAGGGCAGCACGAAGCCGTCGTTGTAGTCGGTGTGTTCGCCGATAAGATTAACGCGTCGGGGGGCGCGTTTGCGGGTTGTGTGGGGGCGGGATATTTGTTTTTGGAAGTGTGGGGGGCGTGGGGGGGGGGTCATGGAGGTTCCTTTGGGGTTGGTTTTCAGGCTGCCTGAAAACAGGGATATAAATCAATGGTGGGTTATTAAAGTTTCAGGCTGCCGTTTCAGACCAAAATTTCTTTACTCGGCGGTCGCTACAACACCAACGGCAATCAGTCTGCCGTTTTGCTGCAATAGAAAACGCTGACCTTCGAATACTGCCAGTGGTTTTTCGGCTTCCAGCAACACTTCGGGGGGTTCGCCAGCTGCCACGGTTTGGGGCGAAACGAGCTTGCAGCGCACCGTTTGCCCGCCTATCCATATATCCATGCTGTCGCCTACCGACAGAGTATGACCGCCTTCTTCGCGGCTTAGGTTGTAGATATAGCTGTGCAGACGGCGACTGTTTACTTGCAGCGTGGTGGATGGCTGCTGCCGTGGTGTCAGCGTGGCAGCATCGGCAATCAGCTGCCGTAAGCCCTGATAGCCGATATAAATACGAGCGTTCTTGTCGTCCATCTCATAGCTGTCAAGTAAATCGCGCATTTCCTTGATTTCAAGTTCCAGCAACTCTTTGTCATCCAGAACTACGCTTGGGGTGAATAAAACCGCCAGCTTTGGCACATAAGCCTGCCGCGCTACTATTATGTGTTCACGAGTAATGGGTAACGCCCCAGTTGTGGAATCAACCACCAACACACCGAGCGCGGCTTGTTGCGCCATATCGGCAGCTTGGGCGGCAGTGGCGTGCGGCGGTGGCAGTAAAAATAACGCTTCGCTGCCTTTTGGGCAGATATTTTGGGCGATGCAGTCGGGCAAAATATTTTTGCGCATCTCATCGCCCAGCAAAACGATGCGGCTGCTATTTGGCGCGGTGGTGGGGGGGCGTATTAGCTGTTTTTTCACTGCTTGTTTTGTTTGGATAGCAGGCAACCAGCAGCAGGGAGAGTAGGACAATACACAGAAAAGATATTTGAGACATAATGGTTTTTTAATCGGTTTAAGGCAGCCTGAAAATGGGTTTGGTGGTTTGCATTATGGGGGGCAAACGAGTTGCCCACCCTACGCGGTTCATTCAACCTATATTTGCTTCTTGCTGCATAACAAATTCCAATAACATAAAAGTAAGATAAGCATACCAACCAGCAGGTGGGCTATCAGATGGATAAAATGAAATTTCAGCAATATAAAATCTTCTTTGAAATCGCTCATATATCCCATTAACACCATCTTCCACATAAAACAGAATTTCATCTGCGTGAAGATTAACTTCTTCATTTTCGGGCTGCGTTAGTATGTTAATTTTAGGTGTGCATGGTTCAGAGGCAATTTTTAATTGCAATCGCATAATTTTATTACCAGTATGGCGTTCAATTCTAAATGTATCTGAACCTTCTTTTTCATATATCATTTATTTTTCCAAGGGTTTCCTGTCCATTTTTCTTCTGCTTAGTTGCCCCTACGATTATTGAGGCAGCCTGAAAACCGTTTTACGGTTCGCATTACAGCTATTTCTCCAAATAATGCACCAACGACAACGCCGCCAATCTTTCCGCCGCCTGCTCCGCCGTCAAATCGCGCTGTGCTTCGGCAAGCATTTCATAGCCCACCATAAACTTGCGCACCGTTGCCGAACGCAGCAGCGGCGGATAAAAATGCGCGTGCAACGTCCATTCGGGGTGCGCTTCGCCGTCAAACGGCGCGCCGTGCCAGCCCATTGAATAGGGGAAGCTGGTTTCAAACAGATTGTCGTAGCGCGTGGTGAGCTGTTTCAATGCCAACGCCAAATCGGCGCGTTCGGCGAGCGATAAATCGGTGATGCGCTGGGCGGCGAATTTGGGCAACAGCAGCGTTTCAAACGGCCACGCCGCCCAATAGGGCACCACCGCCAGCCAATGCGCGGTTTCCACCACAATGCGTTCGCGGCGGCGCAATTCTTCGGCGGCATAATCTTGCAGCAAATTGCTGCCATGCAGCCTGAAATAATTTTGCTGGGCGGCGTGCGCTTTGGCGGGCAGGTCGGGCAGGAAATCGCTTGCCCAAATTTGCCCGTGCGGATGCGGGTTGGAGCAGCCCATCACCGCGCCTTTGTTTTCAAAAATTTGCACCCAGCGGTAGCTTTGCCCCAGCGCGGCGGCTTGCGCTTGCCACACAGCAATCACGCGCTCAATTTCAGGCTGCGTGAGCTGCGGCAGCGTTTTGCTGTGGTCGGGCGAAAAGCAAATCACACGGCTGATGCCGCGCACGCTTTGGCTTTGGAACAGGGGATTGACGGTGTCGTTAAATGCGGGGGTGTCGGGCAGGAGCGCGGAAAAATCGTTGGTGAACACGAAGGGTTCGGTGTAATCGGGGTTGGTTTCGCCGTTGATGCGCGTGTTGCGCGGGCAAAGGTAGCAGGCGGGGTCGTGGGCGGGCTTGGGCGCGGTGTCGGCTTTTTCTTGTTGCCCTTGCCACGGGCGTTTGGCGCGATGGGGGGAGACTAAAATCCAGCTTTCGGTGAGCGGGTTATAGCGGCGGTGGGGGTGGTCGGCGGGGGAGAACATGGGATGGATACTCGCGTGTAATGCTGTGAAACAGAAATTGGGCTATTTTATGGCGAATTTTTACGAAAACATACAAATTTTTTCAATTTAAATTCAAATTGTTTGCAAAACGGGGGAAATTTTTGGGTTTACAAAGTTTTTTGTTTGGGCGAAACTTGCCTGCTGTAATTTTGTGTAATTTGGTTGTTAACGCAGCTAAATTCGTTCAATCAAACGTTTTCAGGCTGCCTTTGCCGGGCAGTAGGCAGCCTGAAAACGATGTAAACCCACTTTTGGAGAAGTAATCATGCAATTTAAACCAACATTTTTGGCTACGGTTTTATGTGCCACTTTGGGCTTGGCAGCTTGCGGCAACGACAGCGGCAACAGCGCGCCTGCGGGCAATGCTTCGGGCGCGCAAGCAGCGCAATCCAGCGGCGCGGCTGCGGTGGGCGAAGGCGCAAAAGTTGGCGTTACCATTTATAAATATGACGACAACTTTATGTCGTTGATGCGTAAGGCTTTGGAAAATGAGGCTGCCACGCACAAAACAGCTGAATTGCTGCTCAACGATTCGCAAAACAGCCAATCTACGCAAAACGACCAAGTGGACGTGTTGCTGTCCAAGGGCGTAAAAGTGTTGGCGATTAACTTGGTTGACCCCGCCGCCGCGCCCACCATTATCGGCAAAGCCAAAGCGGCGGATGTGCCTGTGATTTTCTTCAATAAAGACCCCGGTGAAGCCGCGCTGAAAACCTACGACAAGGCTTATTTTATCGGCACCAATCCGCAAGAATCGGGCGAAATCCAAGGCAAATTGGTGGGCGATTCTTGGAAAGCGCATCCTGAATGGGATTTGAACAAAGATGGCGTGATTGATTATGTGCTGCTCAAAGGCGAGCCCGGCCATCCTGATGCGGAAGCGCGCACCAAATATGTGGTGGAAAAACTGAAAGCCGATGGCTACAAAGTGAAACAGTTGCAATTAGACACAGGCATGTGGGATGCCGCCAAAGCCAAAGACATTATGCAGGCATGGCTGGCTGGGCCATCAGGCAAGCAAATTGAAGTGGTGTTGTCTAACAACGATGCGATGGCAATGGGCGCGGTGGAAGCGATGAAAGCGCAAGGCAAAGTGTTGCCCACCTTTGGCGTGGACGCGCTGCCCGAGGCGTTGCAAATGATTAAAGCCGACACGCTGGCAGGCACGGTGTTGAACGATGGCGACACGCAAGCCAAAGCGATTTACGCGCTGGCGGTGGATTTGGCAAACGGCAAAGACCCCAAACAAGACGCAGCGTTGAAACTGGAAAACAACATGATTCGCGTGCCTTATGTGGGCGTGGATAAAGCAAATTTGGATAAATTTGTGAAATAAGCATAGGCTGCCTGAAAATTGAAAGCGCGATATAGCCGTGCTTATCCGTTTTCAGGCTGCCTTAAAGTGCCAATAAAACTGTAAACCTTGTTCTAATAATAGGCAGCCTGAAAACGCTGTTACAACCGCGCCACCTCAATCGCCATAACAAAAAACGCCATAATAATCAACGAGACAACCACCATGACCGCTTCGCCCGTCCAACCCACCACGCAGCCTGAAAACGAAATCCTGCTCACCATGACCGATGTGCACAAAGCCTTCCCCGGCGTGAAAGCGCTCGATGGCGTGAACCTAACCGTGAAAGCCCATTCGGTGCACGCGCTGATGGGCGAAAACGGCGCAGGCAAATCCACGCTGCTCAAATGCCTGTTTGGCATCTACGCCAAAGATTCGGGCAGTATTCAATTTTTGGGCAAAGAAGTCAATTTCAGCAGCGCAAAAGAAGCCTTGGAAAACGGCATTTCCATGGTGCATCAAGAGCTGAATTTGGTGAAACAGCTCACCGTGATGGACAACCTATGGCTGGGGCGATACCCCACCAAAGGCTTGTTTGTGGACACCGCCAAAATGTTTGCCGACACGCAAGCCATCTTCAACGAGCTAGACATCCACATCAACCCGCGCGAAAAAGTGGCGAAACTATCCGTTTCCGAAATGCAAATGATAGAAATCGCCAAAGCCTTCTCGTATAACGCCAAAATCGTCATCATGGACGAGCCGACTTCATCGCTATCAGAAAAAGAAGTCGCCCATCTGTTTAAAATCATTGAAAAACTGAAACAACGCGGCTGCGGCATCATCTATATCTCGCACAAAATGGAAGAAATTTTCAAGATTTGCGATGAGATTACCATTTTGCGCGACGGCAAATGGATAGACACGCTGCAAGTTGCCCAAACCAATATGGATGAATTGGTTGCCAAAATGGTGGGGCGCAGCTTAACGCAACGCTTCCCCGAAAAAACCAACACGCCCGGCGAAGTGGTTTTGCAAGTGAGCCATTTGACCGCGAAAAACCAGCCTTCCATCCAAGATGTGAGCTTTGAATTGCGCCAAGGCGAAGTGTTGGGCATTGGCGGCTTGGTGGGCGCAAAGCGCACCGATATTGTGGAAACGCTGTTTGGCATCCGCGAAAAATTAAGCGGCGACGTGCGCGTGCGCGGCAAGCTGGTGAACAACCATTCGCCTGTGGACGCGATTAAAAACGGCTTTGCGCTGGTAACCGAAGAGCGCCGCAGCACAGGCATTTTTGGCGGTTTGGACATCAGCTTTAACTCGTTGATTTCCAACATTCGCGGCTACGAAAAATCGGGTTTTTTGAACAACAAAAAAATGAAAGAAGACACGCAATGGGTGATTGATGCCATGCGCGTGAAAACCCCCGCCCACAAAACGCGCATCGGCTCGCTATCGGGCGGCAACCAGCAAAAAGTGATTTTGGGACGCTGGCTGCTCACCAGCCCCGAAATTTTGATGCTAGACGAACCCACGCGCGGCATTGACATCGGCGCGAAATTTGAAATTTATCAACTGATTAACGACTTGGCGGCGCGGGGCAAAGCGGTGATTATGATTTCATCCGAAATGCCCGAATTGCTTGGCATTACCGACCGCATCCTTGTGATGAGCGCAGGGCGCGTGGCGGGCATTGTGGAAACCGCCCAAACCAGCCAAGAAGAGATTTTGCAGCTATCGGCGAAGTATCTATAACCGTTTTCAGGCTGCCTAAATCAGGTATCACAGACCACATAGGCAGCCTGAAAATACATTCGCCCGCCAACCACCGATTAACACTTCACAACCCAAGGCAGCCTGAAAACACACGCGCAACCGCGCAAGGCAGCCTGAAAACCATCCCATCCAAGGAAACCTCAACATGACCACCGCTTCCAATCAAGCCTTTGAGCTATTTAAAAACTACGCGCTGTATTTTGTGCTGCTGATTTTGCTGGCTGTGATTGTCTCCAAAGACACCAGCTTTTTAAGCCTCACCAATTTCAGTAATATTCTCACCCAATCCTCCGTGCGCGTGATTATCGCGCTGGGTGTGGCGGGGCTGATTGTTACGCAGGGCACGGATTTATCCGTGGGGCGGCAAGTGGGGCTGGCGGCGGTGGTTTCCGCCACGCTGCTGCAATCGGTGGATAATGTAAACAAAGTGTTCCCCAACCTTGGCGAAGTGCCGATTCCGTTGGTGATTCTGCTGGCGTGCGCCATCGGCGCGGTCATCGGCTTGGTGAACGGCATCATTGTAACCGTGTTAAATGTAACGCCGTTTATCGCCACGCTCGGCACCATGCTGATTATCTACGGCATCAATTCGCTGTATTACGACCACGTTGGCTCTGCGCCCATTGCGGGCTTCACCGAAAGCTATTCGCAGTTCACGCAAGGCTTTTTCCGCCTCGGCGGCTTTCGCTTGTCGTATATCACCGTGTATGCGCTGGTGGCGATTGGCTTGATGTGGATTATTTGGAACAAAACCCGCTTTGGTAAAAATTTATTCGCCATCGGCGGTAACCCCGAAGCGGCGCGGGTGTCGGGCGTGAACGTAACGCTCAATTTGCTCGGTGTGTACACGCTGTCGGGCGTGTTCTACGCCTTCGGCGGCTTGCTGGAAGCAGGGCGCATCGGCTCGGCAACCAACAACTTGGGCTTTATGTATGAAATGGACGCGATTGCCGCGTGCGTCATCGGCGGCGTGTCGTTTAGCGGCGGCGTAGGCACGGTGATTGGCGTGGTGATGGGCGTGGTGATTTTTACGCTGATTAACTACGGTTTGAGCTACATCGGCGTAAGCCCCTATTGGCAATACATTATCAAAGGCGCGATTATTGTGATGGCGGTGGCGATTGATTCGCTGAAACACGCCAAGAAAAAATAGGCAGCCTGAAAACGCAAAAACAGCACGCGCAAAACGTGCTGTTTTTTGTGTATGGGGAGAATAGCGTTTCAGGCTGCCTGAAACCTTTGTAAAAGCCTTGGGGTCTGCAAAATAAGAAATGTTGTTTATCAGTAGGTCGGGCATTTATGCCCGACGACACGGGCATAATTTGATTTTACATATGCCACAAATTTAACAACGTCGGGAATAAATGCCCGACCTACTTAGTTTTTGCAAAGATTTCTGCCTATCGCGGTTTATCGCTTCAACATCATAATCACATTAAACAAGCTGGCGCACAGCAAGAAAATAATAGAAATTTTCAGCAGATTGCCGCGCAAAATGCTGGTGTGTTTTAGGTTTTCGCGCTTGTGGTTTAGGTTGCTAATCAGCGATTCGGGCTGCTCGTTGGAGCGAGATTTGGGGTTAGTTGCCATTGTTTTGTCCTTTGAAAAGAAAGAATTATAACACAGTCCTGTTTTCAGGCTGCCGTTGTATCTTTAAACACACAGAAACGCGCCAAGGCTGCCCGAAAATAGGGGCATCTGAAAAGATATGTTAAAATACTGGCTGTTCAATTCATTAGATTTGTAAAGGAATAAACATTATGGCAGCAAACGATTCAGGCAAAACCATTGCCGTTCTTGCCCTTGTGGGCATTTTGGGCGCGGGCGCGTTTATGGGCAATTCGTGGCTCAACGCGCAACACGCCGACCACAATATCGTGCTCAACGATTTTGGCGCGTTCCGCAGCGCGTTGTCGGGCGATGCCGAAGCGCAATACACCGTGGGCAAGTTTTATGCCGATGCGGGCGAATGGCAAAACGCCATCTTTTGGCTGGATAAATCCGCCGACCAAGGCAACGGCAAAGCCCTGAGCGAAACCGCGATGGCGTATTTAGACGGCAGAGACGGCGTGCCCAAAGATGTTAATCACGCTTGCCGCAACCTAGAAAAAGTGTACGACTTGCACAAAGATGCCGCCAACGCCGCCAACGCGGGCTTCTGCTACGATGAAAATATGCAGGCCTTTGCCCAAGCCTTGCCGTATTACCAAATCGCCGCCAAAGCGGGCAACAACGCCGTGCGCTACAAACTCGGCCGCCTGTATGATTTAGGGCAAGGTACCGACCAAAACTACGACACCGCTGCTTATTGGTATCGCCAAGCCGCCAAGGGCAACAACGCGCCCGCGCTGTATTCGCTCGCGCTGATGTATATGCAAGGCAACGGCGTGCCCAAAAGCCCATTTGCGGCTTATGTGTTAGCCAAATCTGCGCAAGCCAAGCAAAGCGGCAACGATGCCAACGAGCTTGCCCGCCGCAATTTTGATGGCAAACTTTCCGAAATTGAAACCGCCTATCTGCCCAACGCGCCCAAAGCCAAAGCCGAAGTGGAGCAGTATGTGAAATCGCACAGCGGCGCGGAAACGCTGGAACTGATTGACAGCCGCGTGCCTTATACCGAAGTTGCGCCTGAATAATTTGGTGAGGCAGCCTGAAAACCGTTTTTCCACTTTCAGGCTGCCTTTTGGCAAATAGGGAAACAAAAAAGGCAGCCTGAAAAGCCCGCAGCGGTGGTTTTCAGGCTGCCGCTTCGTTTACAATCAGACCGTTTGCCAACCATTTTGCAGGAGAAGACTGTGAAAACCCCCGCCCCTAAACCCGCCGTAAGCCCCGCCAAAGCAGGAAAAGCCCTGTTGCTCGGCACCATCGCGCTGATTGCCGTGCTGCTGCTGATTTTCATCCGCCCCTTCGCCCGCATCGACACTGGGCAGGTGGGCGTGGTGCGCACCTTCAACGGCAAAATCAACGACGAGCCCGCCAATGTGGGCTGGCACACCACCTTCACCAGCCGCATCGACAAATACACCGTCAAAGAAATCCCCGTGCAGCTGCAAGATTTGCGCCCCACCACCAAAGAAAACATCTCCTTGCGCGATTTGGATTTTGAAATCCAATATTCCGTCAATCCGATGAAAGTGCCGATGATTGCCGCCAAATATTCCAATATGAACGGCTACGAGCAAAACAGCAAAATCTACATCCCCGCCTATATGCTGGTGGAAAAACAGGCAAAATCCGTTTCCGCCGACGCGGTTTCCCGCTTTGAAGCGCTCGCCATCAATTCCAAACGCAACGAATTGGAAAACATCATCCGCACCAATCTGCAAAAAGACTTGGATGCCAACGACCCAGACACCTTTATCGTGAGCCGTGTAACCATTTCCAACCTGCTGCCCGATGAGAAAATCCAAGAATCCATCCGCATGATTGCCGATTCGGAAAACCGCAAGCAGGTTGCCATCAACAAACTGGAAATCGCCAAAACCGAAGCCGAAGAAAACCGCGTGCGCTCGCAGTCGCTGGACGACAAAATCCTCGCCGAAAAAACGCTGGAAGCGCTGATTAGAATGGGCGAAAAAGGCAACGTGGTCGTGGTGCCACTGGATTTTAAAGGCACGATTATGACCGGCACGGGCGGCGCTCATGCGCCAAACAGCCCCGCGCGTTCGCAATAGGCGGGGCGGCGTTTCAGGCTGCCTTGCGGACGGCATCAGAGGCAGCCTGAAAACGTTGCCAAACCTGCAAACGATGGCGCGTCGGCGGCTCGCCGACAGCATGCCAAGCGGCAAAACCTTATTGGATACGCCAGCCTTTGCCGCGCCATTTCGGTTTTCAGGCTGCCTTGGGGTGGCAAAGGTTTCAGCCTGAACGCCCTGTCAATCACCCAAAGGCAGCCTGAAACCGCCCCTAACCCTTTTCAGGCTGCCTATCCGCCCGCCCCAAAAGGCAGCCTGAAACCCAAAAAACAAGGAATCCTCCCCCCATGGCAAAAGCCCCCAAAACCCTCTACACCTGCACCGAATGCGGCGGCACCACGCCCAAGTGGGTCGGCAAATGTCCGCATTGCGGCGAGTGGAACACTTTGCAGGAAAGCCTTGCCGCGCCCGAGCCGAAGAACGCCCGTTTCCAATCGTGGGCGGCGCAGGGCACGCAGGTGCAGGAATTGTCGCAAGTAACCGCGCAGGAAGTGCCGCGCGAGGCGACGGGCATGGGCGAGCTGGACCGCGTGCTCGGCGGCGGGCTGGTGGACGGCGCGGTGATTCTGCTGGGCGGCGACCCCGGCATCGGCAAATCTACGCTGTTGCTGCAAACCATTGCTTTGATGGCGAAAAAACGCAAAGTGCTGTATGTGTCGGGCGAGGAGTCGGCGCAGCAGGTCGCCCTGCGCGCCCAGCGTTTGGGGCTGAATGCCGAGGGCGTGAACCTGCTGGCGGAAATCCGTTTGGAGGCGGTTCAGGCTGCCTTAAAACAGCACGCGCCGAGCGTGGTGGTCATCGATTCCATTCAAACCATCTATTCCGACCAAATCACCTCCGCCCCCGGCAGCGTGTCGCAGGTGCGCGAGTGCGCCGCCCAGTTCACCCGCATCGCCAAACAGATGGGCATCGCCATGATTTTTGTCGGACACGTTACCAAAGACGGCGCAATCGCCGGTCCGCGCGTGCTGGAACATATGGTGGACACGGTGCTGTATTTTGAGGGCGACCAGCATTCCAACTACCGCATGATACGCGCCATCAAAAACCGCTTCG
>CAUVGV010000029.1:0-15602 GCA_963551505.1 uncultured Kingella sp. | reverse complement strand
CTTTGATGCTACCCAATTCGGCGATGGTTGCCAGCTTCTCTTCGCGGGTAAGATAGTCGCCGATGTCGTGGAAGTAAATTTGTCCTTGTTTTTCAGCATCAGGATTTTTGACTAATATAGAAATCGCAATCGGTGTTCTTGTCCCCTCACCAAAAATATTTCCTTTTTCTTTACGACGGAGTTCTCCTTCTGTGTTTGCATTTCCACGCAAATGGAAGATATACAGGCTGGAAAACTCGTCTGCCAAACATTTGCGTACGCCATCTTTTGAACTGCCATCAACAAAGCTGGCATTGGTTACGAAACCGATTACACCTTTGTTGCCGATGCGGTCGCTTGCCCAACGGATCGCACGGTTGTAATTATCATAAGCCTTGCTTTTTAATGTAGCAGAAGAGTTTGCAGCGTATGTATCCGCAATCCTTTTATCCAAATGTGGATATTTCACATTGGCGTTATTGTCGTTGGCAGATTTTTTTCCTGCGGAATACGGCGGGTTGCCGATAATTACGCGAATGTCTAGGGCTTTTTGCCGTTTGCGGCGCGCGCTGTTGTCTACTAAAAGCTCGTTGAGCAAATCGCCTTTTTCGTACATTTGGAAGGTGTCGGTAAGGCAGATGCCGTTAAACGGAGCGTATTCGGGTTTCAGGCTGCCTGAAAGGCTACCTGAAATTTTGCCGTCGGCGTTGCCGTACAAAATGCCGTGGTAGGTGGCTTCGATGTTGATGGCGGCGATGTAGTAGGCGAGCAAGACGATTTCGTTGGCGTGGATTTCGCTGCGGTATTTTTCGCTCAGGCAGTCGGCGGGGATAATGCCGCTTTGCAACAGGCGGGTGATGAATGTGCCTGTGCCGGTAAAGGGGTCGATGATGTGCACGCCTTCGTTTTTCAGGCTGCTTTGGAACTCGCTTTGCAAAATGTCTTCGACGCTGCGGATAATGAAATCAACCACTTCCACGGGGGTGTACACGATGCCGAGCTTTTTCTGTAAATCAGGAAACGCTTTTTTAAAGAATTTATCATAAAGCTCAACAATAATTTTCTGCTTACCCTCCGCAGTATTAATGCCGCTTGCCCGCAGGTGGACGGAATCGTAGAACGATTGCAGGGTGTTGCGCTCTTTGTGCAGGTTTTTGGCTTGGAGCAAATCCAATACGCCCTGCATGGCTTGGCTCATGGGGTTGTGTTCGGCAAAGCTGTATTGGTCAAACAGCGCGTCAAACACGGGCTTGGTGATGAGATGCTGGGCGAGCATTTCTACAATTTCATCATCGGTAATGCTGTTGTTCAAATCGTCACGCAATTCGGCGGCAAAGCGGTTGAAGGCTTCGATTTCGCGGCTGTTGGCGGGGTTTTCCAAAATGGTTTTAATACTGCTGATATGGGTTTGAGCGATTTGGGCGATGTCGCTTGTCAAGTCTTCCCAATAGTGGCGGTTGCCGCATTTTTTGACGATTTTGGCGTATAGGGCGCGTTCGATTTCGCCGATTTCAAATTCAATCGAGATTTGTTCGGGGATATTTTCAGGCTGCGTGCCGATGGCGTTGCCGCCGCGTGCCTGTTTCAAGGTTTTTTCGCCTTTGCTGGGGCGTTTCTGTTTCGCCTGCACTTTGTCGGCAATGGCGATGACTTCCATTTTCTGCGTGTCGCTGCCGTTTAATTCCAGCTTGTTAATCATGGCGTCAAAACGGTCGTCGTGGGCGCGCAGGGCGTTGAGCACCTGCCAAACCACGCGGTAGTTTTCGTTTTTGTCCAGCGCGTTTTCGGGTTCTACGCCTGCGGGAATCACCACGGGCAGAATCACATAGCCCTGTTTTTTGCCCTCTGCGCGGCGCATGACGCGGCCGACCGACTGCACTACGTCCACCTGCGAATTGCGCGGGGTAAGAAACAGCACGGCATCGAGCGCGGGCACGTCCACGCCTTCGGACAGGCAGCGCACGTTGGAGAGAATGCGGCAGGTGTTTTCAGGCAGTCCTTCCGGTGCTTTGAGCCATTGCAGTTTGGCTTCTTTTTCGCCTGCGTTCATGCCGCCGTCCACGTGTTCGGCTTGGCATTGCATGGCAAGCGACGGCGGCAGTTTTAAATCGGGATTTTCTGCCAAGAGCGCGGCACGTTCGGCATTTTGGTATTCGCGCACCACTTCGCCAAACATTTCGGCAATCAGTTTGGAGCTGACTTTGTGTTTGCTGCCTTTGTATTCTTTTTCAATCACTTGGCAGAAGGCAACGGCGCGGCGCATCGGCTCGTACAATGCGTCCCCGTCGCCCGTCAAACCGTATTTGGACAAGGCTTTCCAGCAGCCGACGATTTTGGCGGCATCATCGACTTTCAATTCGTTGTTGCCGTCGGTGAGCAGGTTTTGAATGCGGCGTTGGATATGACTTTCTTCAATGGCTAAAACAATGACTTTGTAGTCAACCAATAGTTTTTCCGAAACGGCTTGGGAGAAGGTTAAAACGTAGAATGCTTTGCCGTAATGGGCTTCATCGTCCATCGAATACAGCACCACGCCTTCGGTTTGTTTGGCGGTGTCGCCGTAGATGCGCGGGGTGGCGGTCATGTACAGCCGTTTCGCGCCTTTGATGTAATCCGCGTCGTGGATGCGGACAAAGGCGGATTCGTCTTCGCCGTCAAACGTTGCACCTGTGGTGCGGTGGGCTTCGTCGCAGATAATCAGGTCAAATTCAGGCAGCCCGTATTGCGCCTGCGCCTGATGAATCACATCGATGGAATGGTAGGTGGAATAGACAACGGTCATTGCCGCGCCGCCGTTGTGGCGTTCGTGCACGGCAACGGCGTTGGCAAGACTTTTGGCGTGGGTGGTGGCGGGAAACTGCAAATCGCTGGTGCGCACAAACACGCGGTCGTCGTCTGCTTTGCCGTGTTTGCCGACATCGCTGTCGGAACAAACGGCGAAGTTAATCAGCGGAATTTCGCTGTCCTGCGTCCATTCGCGCAGCGTTTGGCTTAATAGGGAAAGGCTGGGCACAAGAAACAGCACGCGCCGCCCTTTGCCTGCCAAGTCTTCGGCAATCCGCAGCGAGGTAAAGGTTTTGCCCGTGCCGCACGCCATAATCAGCTTGCCGCGCTCTTCGCCCGCCGCAAAGCCGTTTCGCACCCGTTTCAAGGCTTCCTGCTGGTGTTTGCGCAGGGATTTTTTCGCTTTCAGCACAACGGGGGCATCAACGTCAAACGCCGCCCAGTCTATCAGGCTGTTTTCCAAATCGTGCAGCGTGATTTTGGCAACGGGCGGCTGCTGGTCGGTTAAGGCATCTTCGGCGTGTTTAGACCATTTGTCGGTGGTGGTGATAATCAGGCGGTAGCTGAAATATTTTTTGCCCGAAGCGGTGAAGAAGCTATCGATGTCGGATTTTTGAACGGTGTGCCCCGCCGAAAAGTTTTTACACTGCACGGCGTGAAATTCGCCCGTGTGCGTGATGGCGACCAAATCGATGCCTGCGTCTATCTTGTTCGGCAAGCCCAGTTTTTCGCGGTACTGTTCCGCCCATGCGGCATAAGTCAGCACTTGGGCGTATTGTTCTTTGTACAGCGGTTCGTTTTGCAGATAGGCAGCGATGAGGCATTCAAACGCCGTGCCTTTGTCGCGCTGGGTTTGGGTGGTGGAGGCGTAGCGGGTGAGGAGGGATTGGAGCGGGGTCATGGGTTTCTCGGTTGTTAGCTAAATATTCGACAAAACGCGATTATAAATGACAGACAAAGGGTCGTCTGAACCATTTTCAGGCTGCCTGAAAATCTGTATTTGTCTTTATGCCGCATAAAATGTGGTATTGTTGCCCATTTTCAGACGACCTTTGCCGATAATCTTTCCATTTTTATGATCCAAATCCAATCCCTCTCCCACCACTACCCCCGCGCCGCCGCCCCCGCGCTGGACGATGTCTCGTTTGACATTGCCGATGGCGAATGCCTCGGGCTGCTCGGACACAACGGCGCGGGCAAGACCACGCTGATGTCGCTGCTGGCGGGTTTGCAGCGCGTGCAAAGCGGCGCAATCCTGTTTGACGGCAAGCCGCTGCACCGCCTTTCCCGCGCCGAGCGGCAGAAAATCGGGCTGGTGCCGCAGGATTTTGCGTTTTATCCGCAGCTTACGGTGTGGGACAACCTGCTGTTTTTCGCCGCTTTATACAAAATGCGCGACCAAGGTCGTCTGAAAGATTTGCTGGCACAGGCGGGCTTGCAGGAACACGTGCACAAAGCCGCCAAGCATCTGTCGGGCGGTTTGAAACGCCGCTTAAATTTTGCCATCGGGCTGGTGAACGCGCCAACGCTGGTGTTTTTGGACGAGATTACCGTGGGTATAGACCCGCAGTCGCGCTGCTTTATTTTAGACAGCGTGGCGGATTTGACGCGGCAGGGGGTAACGGTGGTGTACACTTCGCACTATCTGCCTGAAATAGAACAGCTTTGCAGCAAAATCGCGCTGCTGCAACACGGGCGGCTGGTGTATCAGGGCAGCCTGAACGCGCTGTTGGACGCGCAGGCGCAGACGGTGCGCTTTGTTACCGAGCCGCCGCTGTCGTCTGAAACCCTTGCCGCGCTGCAAGCCGCGCCGCTGGATAATCGCGGCATGATGCAGACCGCGCACGATGCGGCGGCGGTGTATGCGGCGTTGCAAAACAGCGGCGCGAAGATTTGCTACTTCCAGCAGGGGCACGGCTCGCTGGAAGCGTTTTATTTGGACTTTTTGCGCCGCGAAACGGAAACATAAAATCAGGCAGCCTGAAATCTTTGCAAAACCCCTCACAGCAGCCTGAAACACAAGAAATGCCGTCATTCCCGCGCAGGCGGGAATCTTGTTTGATATTCAAAAATCGCCTTAAAAACAATTTATTGCACAAATCCAACCAAGATTCCCGCCTGCGCGGGAATGACGGTAACAATATTGCCGAATTACCGACAGGACTTTCCCATGATTGCCGCGTCTTTAATCAAAGAACTGAAACTACTCAGCCGCGACCTGCACGGCTTGGCGGTGCTGTTTGTGATGCCGATTACCTTTATGCTGATTATGTCGCTGGCACTGAGCCGCGATGCCGACCCGCACGCAGGCAGCCGCATCGCGCTGGTGGGCGTTTCAGACGACTTCATCAACCAACAATTTGCCGACGCGCTGGCAAAAGACAATATTCAAGTTACCCCGATGCAGCCTGAAAAGCTCGCCGACGCACAAAACGGCTTGCACGACAAGCGTTTCCAACTGGTTTTGCACAATCCCAACCGCGTTTCAGACGACCTTGCGGCTAATCAGCCTCTGCAAATCTACGTCGCGCCCGATACCGAGCCTTCTTGGCTGGCGGCGATGAAAGGCGTGCTGCGCCAGCATTACACCGAAACGCGCATCAACGCCTATTTTGACGGCAGCAGCATCAAAATAGACAACCAAAAACTGCCCGCAAATATCCGCCACGAAATCCAGAAAAAAGTAGATGAAAAAAACGCCGAACAGCTTGACGCAGTGAGCGCGTTTCTACACCGCCCCATGCTGGAAGAACACTACCTGAGCGCGGGCAGCGGCGCGGTTGCCAAGCCCAATGCCGTGCAGCACAGCGTGCCCGCTTGGCTGATTTTCGGTATGTTTTTCATTATGATACCGCTGTCTAACGTGATGGCTTTGGAGCGGCAGACCAACACGATTACGCGGCTGCGGCTGGCGCGTGCGGGCGCGGCGGGGCTGATTGCGGCGAAACTCGTGCCGTATTTTCTGATTAACCAGTTGCAGTTTGCCGGCATGCTGCTGCTCGGGCGTTACCTGCTGCCCGAAATCGGCGTGAGCGCATTGATGTTGAACGGCAGCCTTGCGCCTTACGCGCTGTTGTCTGCCGCCGTTTCCGCCGCCGCGCTCGGCTACGCGCTGCTGGTCAGCGTGTGCGCCAAATCCACCGAACACGCCGTGGTGCTGGGTGGCGGCGGCATTATCCTGATGGCGGCGCTCGGCGGCATTATGGTGCCCGCCCATGTGATGCCCGAAACCATGCAGCACATCACTTGGGTGTCGCCGATGGCTTGGGGCTTGAAAGCGTTTCAGGCGCTGCTGCTCAACCGCAGCGGTTTGCACAGCATCACCACCTATCTTGCGCTGCTGGCGGGGTTTGCGGCGGTGTCGCTCGCGGCGGCGGTGTGGGTGTATCAAAGGCAGTTGCGGACGCAGGTGCGGTTTTAGTTTCAGGCTGCCTGAAAGGTCGTCTGAAAGCCCGTAGGTCGGGCATTGATGCCCGACAAACATGGGCGAATTTAAAAAAACGTCGGGCATCAATGCCCGACCTACAAATTCAGAATTTATTGAAACCATTGATTATTAACGCCAACTCCGTTTTCAGGCTGCTGCACATCACAATTTAGAAAGGACAACCGTGAATTCTGTTGAAATTTACTGTCTTGTTTACCACAACCACACCGCGCTTGATTTAATCGGTCCGGCGGATTTTCTCGGGCGGATTCCCAATGCTGCGCTGCATTATGTGTCGCCAAACGGCGGCAGAATACGCAGCGGCGCGGGCTTTGTGATGGAAACCGAAGCCTGCCCGCCATTGCCCGCAGGCTCGGTTTTGCTCGTCCCCGGCGGCATGGGCACGCGCACGCTGGTGTCCGACAACGCATTTTTGCAGATGCTCGCCGCGCGTGTGCGCGAAGCAAAATGGTGTCTGTCGGTCTGCACAGGCTCGGCGTTGCTGGCGGCGGCAGGTTGTTTAGACGGACACTCGGCAACGTCCAATAAAAAAGCCTTTGGCTGGGCAAGCAGCTTTGGTAGCGGCGTGGATTGGAAAGCAGCGGCACGCTGGGTAGCAGACGGAAAATTCTACACATCATCAGGCGTAGCGGCAGGCATGGACATGGCTTTGGGTTTCATCGCCGACCAATACGGCGAAGACTTGGCGCGGCAGATTGCCAACGATACGGAATACGCCCGCCAAACCGATGCCGAACAAGATGATTTCGCTGCATTGCACGGCTTGGGCAAATTTTAGTTTTTGCAAAAATTTCAGGCTGCCCATTTCTCCCAACCTTAATCCAGAAAGCCCCACCCATGCCCTACACCTTCACCCTAGCCCCCGAAGCCCTAGAAACCGAGTTAAAAAAACTCATCTTGCAGGAAGCCGACAAAACCGATGTGATTGACCTGCCCGATTTTTCAGACGACACCATGCTGTTCGGCGATGCCAGCCCCATCGGCTTGGATTCGCTGGACGCGCTGCAAATCAGCGTAGCCTTGCAGCAGCATTTTAAAGTGCGTTTGCAGGGCGACCGCATGGTGCGCAAGCATATGATGTGCGTGCGCGATTTGGCGGCATTTGTCCGCGCGGAGCACGGCGCATGACGTGGCTGTGCGGCGCGGCGGCAACGAGTGCAGTCAATCCGCAGCGCAGTTTCAGGCAGCCTGAAACGCTGAATTTTGCCTTTCTGGGTCAGCCGCAACGCGCCCAATATTACCGCGCGTTTGCGTCCGACAGCTTGTCGCGCGTTGAATTGGCAGACCTTGCCGAGCAGCATTTGCGCCGCGCCGCCGAAGATGCAGGCTGGCCGCCTGAAAGCTGGCACACCGCGCCCGTGTTCATCGCATCCAGCGCGTATCTGATTTCCGAATACGAAAACCGCCGTTTGGCAGGCGCTCCGCCGCTGGAAAACCACCTGCTGCACCTTTCAGACGACCTTGTCTGCCGCAGCGGCAACCGCAGCATTTTCAACACCGCCACCGCCTGCACTTCCGCCGCCCACGCGCTGATGCAGGCGCACCGCTTTTTGTCGTGCGGCTTGGCGAAACGCGCCTTTGTGCTGGGCATAGAAAACCTGAACCGCCTGACGCTGCTGCATTTTCACAGCTTGGGCTTGTTCGCGGACGAATACCGCCCGTTTGGCGGCAACGGTTTGATTTTGGGCGAAGGCGTGGCAGCTTTGGCACTCTCCGCCGCCACGCCGCAACAAGGCAGCCTGAAACTCACCGCCACCGCCGCCAATACAGGCAGCGAACTGGTGCAAAGCGATGTGGAAAAACAAACCCAGCTTATCCGCCGCGCCTTGGAGCAAGCCCATCTCGCCCCGCGCGACATCACTTTCGTCAAAGCCCACGGCATCGGCACGGCAGACACCGACACCGCCGAGCTTGCCGCCTTAAACCAAGCATTCGGCACACTGCCGCCGCTTGTCGCATTCAAACCGCAAATCGGACACACGCTCGGCGCAAGTGCCGCGCTGGAAACCGCCCTGCTCGCCCAAGCCCTGCAAAACCAAACGCTTGCTGACATCGGCGGGCGCACCATCCCCCTTTCAGACGACCTTTACTGCCTCGCCCACCATTTCGGCTTCGGCGGCAGCAACACCGCAAGCATCTGGCAATGGAAACCATCGATTTAAATATCCGCATCACTGCCGCCGCCCGTTTTGACACCCACGCGGCAACGCCCGTCAAACAGCTCAAAGCCGCACTGCAACAGCAAAGCGGGCAAGACCCGCGCCGCCTCAGCCGCCTGAGCCTGATTGCCGCGCTCGGCGCAAACCTGCTCCAACGCAGCCGCCCCGTCGCGCCCGACTGCACCGTCTATGCCGCCGCCCCGTTTTCATCGCCCAGCGTGTTTGAAAAAATGGCGGACAACGTGCTCAACCACGCCGCCGCCATGCCCTTCGATTTCATCGCCAACCTGCACAACGCCCCCGCCTTCCACGCCGCGCAAACCCTCGGCAGCCACGGCGCAACCGTATTCATTCCCACGCACAGGCAAAACCCGTTCTACCCCCTGCTCGCCGCCGCCCTGTCGCTGGACGCGGGCAAGCAGGCCGCCGTCGGCTGGTGCTATGAACACCAGCAAGAACACCGCAACACAGCCGAAGGCAGCATCTGGCTGCTGTTGGAACACGGCGCAACAGCAGGCGCGGCGGTGCGCGTGAGCAACAGCAGCGCGGCAACCCATAACGAAACAACGCAGGCAGACGGCTGTTATTGGCAGGCCGTGTGTGATTGGCTGGATAGGCAGCCTGAAAACGAATGCACATTGCACGCGGGCGATTGGGATTTGCGGATTGATGCGGCAGACTGGGCGTTGGTGCGGGAAAGAATCGGGCAGGATTAGCGCAAAGAAAGGCAGCCTGAAAATGGTTTCATCCCGTTTTCAGGCTGCCTCTTGCTATTCAGAACTAACCAACACAAAAGGCAGCCTGAAACCCAATTTACACGTTTCAGGCTGCCTTTTATCGCTGTGTTACATTACCGCACTGTTCTCACTTCCAGCGAATTGGTGCTGCCGCTTTCGCGCATCCGCCGTCCGCTGGTAATCACATATTGTTCGCCCGCTTGGAACACGCCGCGCTCGCGCAGCAAGGCTTCCACCTCGGTGAACGCGGTTTCGTGGTCTTTGCTGGTGGTTAATTTGAGCGGGCGCACGCCACGATACATCGCCATACGGCGTTGCGCTTTTTCGCTGGGCGTGAGCGCGTAAATCGGAATCAAAATGCCGTAACGGCTCACATGAAACGCCGACGAACCGCTCTCGGTGAGCGCCACAATCGCCTTGGCGCGCACTTGTTTGGCAACGTGCACCGCCGCGCTGGCCACCGCATGGGTGATTTCACCCGAATGGCTCACCGCGTGTTCGTCCACGCCCACCAGCGTATCCTGTTCTTTTTCCGCCGCCGCGCAAATCAGCGACATCTGGCGCACGGTTTCAAACGGATACGCGCCCACTGCCGTTTCGGCGGAACACATCACCGCGTCGGTACCGTCCAACACCGCGTTCGCCACGTCGCTCACTTCAGCGCGGGTGGGCACGGGGTTGGTAATCATGGATTCCATCATTTGCGTTGCCGTGATGCTGAAACGGCGCAGTTCGCGCGCGCGCTTAATCATGCGTTTTTGCAGCGCAGGCACGGCGGCATTGCCCACTTCCACCGCCAAATCGCCGCGCGCCACCATAATGCCATCGGATGCCAAAATGATTTCATCCAAGTTTTCAATTGCTTCAATGCGCTCAATTTTGGAAACCAAACCAGGCTGCATCGCAACGCCCAATTTTTCGCATTCTTCGGCAACGGCGCGGCGGGCAATGTGCATATCTTCCGCGTTTTTCACAAAGCTCACCGCCAAATAATCGCAGCCGATTTTTACCGCTGTTTTCAAATCGCGGAAATCTTTTTCGGTGAACGCGCCTGCGGACAAGCCGCCGCCTTGCTTGTTGATGCCTTTGTTGGATTTGAGCGTGTGGCTGTTGTTGCAAATGGTGTGGATTTCGCTGCCGACCACTTTTTCCACGGTAACGGTGAGCAAGCCGTCGTCCAGCAGCAGCACATCGCCCGTTTGCACATCGTTGGGCAATTCGCGGTAATCCAGCCCCACGCGCTCGCGTGTGCCCTCGCCTTCCAGCGCAGCATCAAACAGCAGTTTTTCGCCCGCTTCCACTTGGATGCCGCCGCCGGCGATTTTGGACACGCGGATTTTAGGCCCTTGCAAATCCGCCATAATCGCCACTTCCAAGCCGGCTTGCCGCGCCGCTTCGCGCACGATTTTGGCGTTTTCTTCGTGAAACTCGGGCGTGCCGTGGCTGAAATTAAAACGCACCACATGCACGCCGCCGATGCTGATCATATCGCGCAACAAATCCACGTTGTTGCTGCCCGGCCCCAGCGTTGCCACGATTTTGGTGTTGTGGCGGATGCGCGTTAAATCACGTTTGATGGCTGACATAATGAATTCCTTGTTTTGCTTTGGGAAAGTGGCGATTATACCGTGTTTACCGCGTGGTTTTTTGCTTTTGACGGCGTTTTTGAAGGATGGTTACAGCGATTTTAGCTTCGCAACTCCGCTTCGCTACGCAGGCTGCCTTGGTGGGATTGAGGCAGCCTGAAAAACCATTGGTGCTGTGGTGGCGACAATAAACGTAAGCCAGTTAGGCTTGTATCAACGTTTCAGGCTGCCTTGGGGGAGCGGATAAAGGCAGCCTGAAAAAAACATTTATGCTGTGGCAATGGCAATAAGCGTAAGCCTATTAGACTTGCACCAACGTTTCAGGCTGCCTTTGAGAGCGGATAAAGGCAGCCTGAAAAGCCGTTATGCGCTGATGATTGGATAGTAACGAGATTAGCTTGGATAAACATTTCAGACTGCCTATGGCATGGCACAAAAGGCAGCCTGAAACCGTGTTGAACAACGCCCCAAAGCATGCTTACCGAGCGGGCGCAATGTCCACGTTTGGCTTATGCAACAAGCGTTTAGGATTGCGCCCCGCCTTGTTCACTCAACTTGCAGCCAAAACGTAACCGGCCCGTCGTTCACCAGCGACACCTGCATATCCGCCGCAAATTCGCCCGTTTGCGTGGCGATGCGCGCGGCGGATTGGGCGCAAAAATAGTCATACAGTTCGCGCGCCACATCGGGCTTGGCCGCGCCGGCAAAATCGGGGCGCAAGCCTTTTTGCGTGTGCGCGGCAAGCGTGAACTGCGACACAATCAAAAGCTGCCCGCCCGCCTGCTGCACGTTTAAATTCATGCGCTGCGCCTCGTCGGCAAACACGCGGTAAAACAACACTTTGTGCAGCAGTTTATCGGCGATAGCGGAGGTGTCGCCGTGCTGGATGCCCAGCAACACCAGCAGGCCGTGGTTGATTTCGCCAACGGTTTCGCCCGCTATGGCAACGCGGGCTTGGGTAACTCTTTGGATTAGGGCAATCATGGGATGGCTCGTTAGAATGGTTTTTCAGGCTGCCTATTAGAGCGAAGATAGTGAGGCAGCCTGAAAACGGAATGAAACCATTTTCAGGCTGCCTCAATACAAAAAAGTTGCTCGGGCAGCTTAACCCTTGCCATAAGATTTAAGCTGCCCGAACAACCTAACGGAGAGAGCTATTCGGGGGGCACGCCAGAAAAGGAGGAGAAAACTGTCGTGCCACTTGAAGGTTAATCCAGAAAAACCGGATTATTTTTTAGCGAAATAGGCTTCCAAATCGTCGCTGCCGCCGATGTATTTACCGCCGATAAACACTTGTGGCGCAGTCGCTTTGCCGGTAATCGCGCGCACCGAAGTGATGGAAGCATCACGGCCCAACACGATTTCTTCAAACGCATAGCCTTTTTCTTTCAGCAAGGCTTTGGCTTTGGCGCAGAATGGGCAACCGGGTTTGGTAATAATGGAAACAGACTCGTGTGGTTCCCATTTGGGGTCAATGTATTTGAGCATGGTGTCGGCATCGGATACTTCAAATGGGTCACCGTCTTTAACAGGCTCAATAAACATTTTTTCAATTTTGCCGTCTTTCACCAGCATAGAATAACGCCAAGAACGGTTACCAAAGCCCAATTGCTCTTTGTTCACCAGCATGCCCATGCCTTTGGTGAACTCGCCGTTGCCATCGGGCACCACGGTGATGTTTTCCGCATCTTGGTCTGCCAACCAAGCGTTCATCACAAATGTATCGTTTACAGAGATGCACACAATGCTGTCCACGCCGCGTTTTTTGAACTCGGTAGCCAATTCGTTGTAACGTGGCAAGTGAGTGGAAGAGCAAGTGGGCGTGAACGCGCCTGGCAATGAGAACACGACAACAGTTTTGCCTTTAAACAAGTCGTCGGTAGAAACATCCACCCAAGCATCGTCTTGGCGAGTGTGGAATACAACGGATGGTACGTTTTTGCCTTCTAATTCGGCAGCAGTTTTGATTTGTACAGACATTTCAAACTCCTAAAAAGTTCGGTTGATAAATTTGGTTTATTGACGCGGCGAATTATATATTTTTTTTTGAAGACGGTGCAATTTATAATCGCAATAACGAAAATTATGGCAGGCTATATTTGCTTGGGCTTTACAAACGCTTTTCAGGCTGCATCCCAGCGATACCAATAGGCAGCCTGAAACTGCATAAACCATAGTAATAAAAATGCTTTGACACTATCCGCAATAATCGTTACATTCCTTAACCTTATTTGATAAGCCAAACACCGATTTGACACAGCTTGCGGGTGCAAACAGCTAAACGTGTAAACCCTATTCCACGCCCGTTGTACCGTTTGTGTGCAACGGGCTTTGATTTCTGAAAGACAACCATGATTACGCTGGACAACGTTTCCAAAAAATACCAAACGCGCGACAAAGGCTGGTTCACCGCCGTGGAACCCACCAGCCTGCACATCAACCAAGGCGAGATTTTTGGGCTGATGGGCTACTCGGGCGCGGGCAAATCCACGCTGTTGCGCCTGATTAACCTGCTGGAACGCCCCGACACAGGCAAAGTGTTGATTGACAACCAAGACTTAACCGCCATGAGCGAAGCGCAACTGCGCCAAGCGCGGCAAAACATCGGCATGGTGTTTCAACAATTCAACCTGTTGAGCAACCGCACCGTTGCCGAAAACGTGGCGTTTCCGCTGGAAATCGCGGGCTGGGACGCGGCAAAAATCGCCCAGCGCGTGCAAGAATGCTTGGAAATTGTGGATTTAACCGAGCGCGCCCAGCATTACCCCGCGCAGCTTTCGGGCGGGCAAAAACAGCGTGTCGGCATCGCCCGTGCGCTTGCGCCCAACCCCAAAGTGATTTTGGCGGATGAGCCCACTTCCGCGCTGGACCCGATTACCACGCGCAGCGTATTGGGCTGCCTGCAAGACATCAACACGCGCTTTAACGTAACCATCGTTATCGTTACCCACGAGATGAGCGTCATCCGCAAGCTGTGCCACCGCACCGCGCTGCTGCATTTGGGCAAGCTGCTGGAAGTGGCGGATGTGAAAGACGGCGTGATTTTGGCGCAGTCGGAAATTGGGCGCGAATTGCTGCGCGATGATTAGCGCGGTGTGCCAATCATTGTTTCAGGCTGCCTCTGGCGATACCGATTAGGCAGCCTGAAACGCTGTTCGCAAACCCAAACCCATGGCACGCCCTACCCTTTTTTCAGGCTGCCTTCCAATAAACCACTCCACGAGACCCCAACCATGACTTCATTCTCCCTAGACAACCTTAAATCCCTGCTCCCCGAGTTCTACCAAGCCCTCGGCGAAACGCTGATTATGGTAAGCGTATCGTCCGTCGTAGCCATCATTGTAGGTGGATTGCTCGGCATCTGGCTGTACACCACCGCGCATGGGCAAATCTTTGACAACCGTCCCACTCACCGTACACTAGGTATGCTGGTAAGTTTTATACGCTCCTTTCCATTTGTGATTTTGGTGATTGTGTTGATACCATTTTCCCGCTTTATCGTTGGCATAGCATATGGACCACTCGCTGCCAGCGTATCGTTGAGTATTGCCGCCAGTTGCGCTTTTGCGCGGTTGGTGGAGCAAAACCTAAAAGAAGTGCCGCGTGGCGTGGTGGAAGCCGCGCAAGCGATGGGTGCATCGCCACGCACGATTATTTTTAAAGTGTTGCTGTCTGAGGCGCGTTCAGGCTTGGTGTTGAGCATCACCATTTTAATCATTGCCATTTTGGGCGAAAGCGCATCTGCGGGCATAGTCGGTGGCGGAGGAATTGGGTATTTAGGCTACCGCTATGGGTATCAACGCTATATGGCAGATGTGATGGCGGCAGTGGTGTTGGTGCTTACCGTGATGGTGGTCATCATTCAAAGCGTGGGCAACTGGCTATCGGCGAAGTTGAACAAGCGGTAAGCGCGCGATAGGCAGCCTGAAAAGGGTATTAAACCTGTTTTCAGGCTGCCTATTTGAGTAAACATAAGGAGTAACCAAATGACAGCACAGCAGCCTGAAAACGAAATTCAAGCCGATGCCACTTGGCATCAAATCATGCAGCAGCCCATCCGCAGCGCAGCCATCCCCGCCACGCCATCGCCCTACGCGCTGGCTGCGCCCTTGCCGCCGCAAGCCACGCACAACCTGATTTTGGATGGCGAACCCAGCATCCGTTATTACACCAGCATGACTTGGATGATGGCGGTTTTGGGCTGGGAGACTTGCCACCAATATCGTTGGCTGGTTAATCATATTGAATGCTGGGACAACCCTTTTGCCGACCCATCCATTTTTGATGGTGCAGAATTGGAACGCTTGCTGCGCGAACGCCCGCATCAACAATACATTTGGGGCGTGTTTTCCGCCTTTGCACCCGATGCCGAAATTGATTTGAGCGTGTTGCCCGATGCCGAAAGCCCCGATTTTTGGAAGCCCAACGCCCAGCCGCAGCATCCGCAAGCCTTGTTTGAAATCGTCTGCTGGGACAGCACTTGCACGTTGTTTATTGGCTTGCCCAACAAGCTGGCGCGGCGCGTGGTTGCCGAATTTCCCGAATGCCGCACGCTGGATAAAGCAATAGATTAGGCAGCCTGAAAACGAATTGACGAGCTTCTGCGAAGCTAAAACCGCTTAATCCGCGTTTCAGGCTGCCTATTGCGCAACCAATCAGCGCACCACGCCATTTCGCGTTGAACACCACTACCTCTCATTTCAGGCTGCAACTTTTGCAAAATACCAACGGCAGCCTGAAAACCAAAATGGAACGGCGACGGCTCGTCGCCAAATAGTAAATCACCATAGCTTTGTTGGCTGGCAAAATGTCGGCGAGCTGCCGACACTCCATCGGTTGCAGGTTTTCCAAAAATTTCAACCTTGCGCGTTGCGCTGCGGTATACCCCTTTATACCCAAATCAAAGATT
>CAUVGV010000028.1:0-16064 GCA_963551505.1 uncultured Kingella sp. | reverse complement strand
AAGCTGCCATAGGTTTTGGATGCCTATTGCAAACAGGTTGAGTTTTTCATTGCCATCCACATTAGGGAAATCGGCTATGTTTTGGCTCATGCTCAATGCCAGTTGATTGACGATGTGCTGCGCAAAAGGATTTTTATTGGTGGCGGTTTCAATCTGAATTTCGTGTTGTTTAAGGGGTTTGGTTTTTTTCTCCTTCTTGGGCGGGGTAATGTAGCGCACTTTGCTCAAAGTGGGTTCTACGGTTGGAATAGTGGGCGGGGGGATTTTGGCACGCTCTTTGAATAGCGGGTCATCGTAATAGCGGATTTTGTCGGCATAAATCGGGGGCATGGCAGCCATATCCAAAATGCACTTATCCATCGGCATTTGCTTGATTTCGGTGTCATACATCAAGGCGCGTTTTTGCTCGCTGATGCTTTGGCTGTGGCTCGTGCCTTTGCCTGTGCTGCGGCTTTTGGATTTAGCTTTTACGGTTTCGTTACCCAGAATCTCGCTGTATTCCTTGGCTTCGGTTTGGTCGCGCGGAGTAAACATCACGCGACAAGCGAAGTTGGTAAAGAATGTGCGGGTGTTTTCGCGCCCATAAACGGCTTCAATTTGCGCGGGCGATTGCACGATTATCATCAAACGCAGCCCATAGCCTGCCACATACGACACGCCATCCATAATAGCGGGCACGTTGCCCAACGCGGTGAACTCATCCATCAGCAAAAGGCATTGATGGGGCAGCGTGGTTTTGCCTGTTGCAGGGTTGAGGTTGTTTTCAGGCAGCCCTTGTTCTACGTTCACGTTGATTAACTGGCTAAAAAATAGGTTGGTTAAGCGGGCAAACGTGCCTGTTTCGGTGGGCTTGATGCCAAGGTAGATGGTCATGCGGCAGCGACGGATGTCGTCTAAACGGAAATCATCGGCAGAGGTTACGGCTTCCACAATTGGGTCTAAAAAGATGCCCAAAGGCTGCGTAAACGTCGAGATGATGTCGGCATTGGTTTTAGCATTGCCGTTGGCAAAATCGGCTAGCAGGGTATGGCAGGCATCGCTTAATGGTGCTTCGGACTGGGCGCGGTAATCCAGTTCAGATTTGAGCCATGCTTGTAGATTGTTGCTGGTTTCCTCATCGCTTTCTTGATTTGAATGGGGCGAATGCGCCGCACTATGGGTTTGCGTCGCCAAACGGTAAAGATAGGCGAGAGAACTGCGCTGTTTGTAGTCCACATCGCGCGCGGGGCGTTCGGCTTCGGTTTCAATCATGTAAAGCGACAAACCTACAAACAGTTTGCGCGCGCTTTCTATCCAACAGGCATTGCCGTTTTTACCACCACCGTCCATGGGATACATAATCGCCGCCATATTGGATAAATCGCGGTAGGTAAACAGCGGATTGCGTGAAATGTAGGTAAACGGATTCCAGCGGTGGCTGCAAATGTTTTGGCTTAACTTTTGGGCTTGTTGCGCCAGTTGGGCGACATGGCTGGCATCGCTCACCACATTGCCGTGCTCATCGCGCTCTTCAAACGTGGCTTTGCTGACGCCGGGCATTAAACCACCTGGATTGAATAGGAACACTTTTTGCCCTGCTTGGGCGCGAAAGCCTGCGGTGAGCAGGAAGTTTTCAAATTTGGGGTCGTAAACCACCATGCTGTCGCGGTAGTTGAGGCAGTTGGGCACAATAATGGACACGCCTTTACCTGCGCGGGTGCGGGCGGCAACCAACACAAAACCGTTATCTATCCAGCGCAATAATTGCCCTTTGTATTTGCCCAGTAGCAATGCGGGATAATCGGCTTGGGCGATTTGTTTTTGGTTTTTCTTATCGGCAGGCTTTTCAGGTTTGGGTTTGTTCAGCAAACCTGCCTGAAAGATTTCGGCACGGTTGGCAAATCGCGCCGAGCCGTGTAGCTCGCGTTTGGGTTTCATTAGCGCAGCAACCAGCATCATCAGCGCGGGGGTAAGCGTAATGATGCCTGCCAAAGCACATGATGCGATAAACGCGGTGTGCATGGCGGGCGACATTTGATGGGTGTGGGCAAAATAGCGGGGTAATAAGCCTATGCTGGCGGACGTTTTTAACGCTTGCCAACGGGTAAACAGCATTGCGCCCAAAAACAAACCGCCCAAGGCAGCGGGCGGCGTGAGAATAATGCCCAGTATCACTAGGGGCTTTTTGGAAGGTTCGGACATGGTAGGCAGCCTGAAAATAAGTGGAGCGGTTAGAGGTATTGGTGCATGGTTTCGTCAATATCATCATCGGCGGGTGGCGGGTTTTCAGGCTGCGTTGGGGCATTGTCATTTTTCTTGGATTTATTTTTGCTTTCAATGGTTTTGATGCTTTTGCCTTTCACTTCATAAGGACGCTTCACTTCGCCTGTTTGCTTACTAACGTATTCATAAGACCAAATACTGCCCCATATTTCCACACAATCGCCTTGTTTAAGGTATTGAGCAGCAAATTGAGCAGGCTGGCCAACCAGCTTCACATTAAACCATTCTGTGTGTTCAACGGTATCCCCGTTTTTGTCTTTGCGTTTATCTTGGCAGGAAACGGATAGCTTGGCGTGGGCTGTGCCGTCTTGGAAAAAACCAATTTTGGGGTCTTGCCCAAGGTAACCGATAAGGTGGAAGGTGTTGTCGTAGGGCATGGAGTGTCCTTTCGGGTGGGGTTGATGAAATGAGTTGTTGCAGATGGGAAAAGGCAGCCTGAAACGGTAAATAGAGTTTCAGGCTGCCTTGTTGGTTGCCAACAATTTTTCGGCTTCTTTTTTGAGATATTCTGCCAATTTGGGATGCAAAGGACGTTTGGCTTGTGTTTCACTTTTGCACTTCAAATGTGCACCATCAACGCAGTCCTCGGTAAGCAACGGCTTATCGGACATCGCTTTGGCTAACCAACCTTGCCACATAGTGGCTTGAATATCAGGTGGCAGCTTGTTGTTTCCTGTTTGAGCGAGCCAATCAGCAAACTTTTGGTATTCTTGTTGATATTTTTGTGTATCCATGATGGTTGTCCTTTCGTGAATGGTGGTTGCAATGGATGTTGTAGCAAGAAAAGGCAGCCTGAAACGAATTTTTAAATGCGGTTTTAGCTTCGCTGAAACTCGCTTCGCTCGTTTTCAGGCTGCCTTATGCTTTGCCAACAGCTTTTCGGTTTCCTTGCGCCAATGGGCGGCAATCGCATCCAGCTCGCTGGCGGTGGGTTTGGTTTGCGGTTGGTTTTTCAGTTCAATTAGGGCGTTGATGGCTTCGCGCCCCATTTTTCTTTCCAGCCAACGGGCAGCTTCGGGCACGTCTTTGCTGTACCAAAAATTATGACAATGGTGGCAAAGGGCAGCGGCGTTGTCGGGGTGAAAACGAATTGCCCAATGCCGACGGCTGAAATGATGGCTGCATTGCAAACCTGTGGATTGCGCGGTGTAGCTCGTGCCGCAATGTTCGCATTGATAGTTGGCGCGGGCGCGGATGTAGTCGCTGAATGCGGCATCGGCTGGGCTGCGGGTAAAGGTTTCAAAGTGGGCTTTGCCTGTGTCTTTGAGGGCTTTATCTAGGGCTTTGATGGTGGCAATGGCTTCGCTTAATGCGTCATAGAGTGCGGGCTGATTGCATTCTTTGGCGGTGCGTCGCCATGTTTGTAGGCTGATGAGGGTGTTGGCGGTGTCGTCTCGGTCTTTGAGGGTGATGATGGTCATGGGGTGTCCTGCGAAAAAGGCAGCCTGAAACGGTGGAATGGGTTTCAGGCTGCCTTGTAGTTTGAAGGGTGTGGAATGGCGTTATTTATTCATTCTGCGCCACTGGCTCGGCTCAATCGGATTCGCATCGCGCCATAAGCCCAACTTGGCTTGACGCGCCGCTTTCTCGTCTTGAAGATAACGCGAACCGCCGTAGCGTTGATACGCCCATGCGTAACCGTCTTTTACCATTTGCTGATTCACATTCAGGCTGCCTAATTGAATATCGGCAACGCTGCGCCCGTAGCGGTCGGTGTCGGTGATGCTTAATGTGATGTTTTGCTTGTAAACCAAATCGGACAGATGTTTTTTTGCCTGCTGCCCAAAGGATTGTTGCTTTTCGGGCGCATCAATCGCATGGAGGCGGACTTTGAGTTGCTGTTTGGCATCGGTGAGACAAGTGAGGGTGTCGCCATCGGCAATGCCTACCACGCGGCAGGTGATAGGGTTTATTGCCTGTTGCGCGGTGTTTTTTACTGCATTTTGGGCAAATGCAAATTGATTGGTGGCATAGACAAGGGCTGCGCCGGTGAGAGCGGTTAGGATGGCTAGGGCGGTTTTGTGTTTGAATGGGTTGAGCATGGTGATTCTTTTGGATGAGAGAGACAGCCTGAAAACAAAACCCCGCTTCTTGCGAAACGGGGCGGGAAAAAGGTTTTATTTTCGGGAACGCTTTTTATCCGGCGGCAAGCTTTTCCAGCGTTCCCAGCAATGCAACGGCCTGACGGATTTGGTTATGTGCCCGGGCGACGGGAAACGGTGTTTCCAAGGCATAATCCGCCATGACGCGGCAGTCGCGCATTTGTTTTAACGTTTTGCCGATAGCGCGGTATTGCCGGTTGCCGTGTTCGGTGTAAAACCGAATCAGTTGCGAGTGGTAGCCGCCACGCAGGAACGGGCTGAAATCGAATCCTTGTGCCATCGCGTCATCCAAACATGCGTGGTATACCGCATAGTAGGCGCGGCTGGCGGCACTCCGGTCAGCAGCTTCGGACTGCCCTGCCTGCTTTTGTGCGAAGTCTAAAAATTCCCGTGCGTTCATGGCTGCCATTCCTGTATGCCGTGTACGGCAATATCCATATCGGCCGGCAGGCGATAGCCGTGCGCATCTTCGTAATCCAACAGGAATTCGGTAAAGGCATCGTTAATTTCGGACAACCGGGCCATATCGGGTTCGTCAATCATCAGCATCAGGCTGAACAGCGCATCGTCAATCATGCTGTAAAAAACGCCGCACTGAATCAGCGGACCGGCCTGCCGGTGCACATACGCTTTTGCCGCCAGGAATAGTTCCGTCCAAGCTTCCTCCGGAAAGGAAAACGAGCTTAAAATCCCTGCGGCGTGGGCGATATCCGCTGCCGCCTGCCCGTCGTCCAACAGGCGCAGAATCTGCCCGGTGGTGCCGAGCAGCCCGCAGTTCAGTGCGGTCTGCGCCATATAGGTTAGGGCTGCCTGTTCATGCGTGTGACGGGTAAAATCCACGGTTTGCAGCAACCGGTTGATTTGCGCGAACTGCCCCGTCTGCAACCAGTAAAATACGCGGTAACACTGCACGGTCAGCTCGGTATCCGCGTATTGTTCCGCCAGACGGAAATGCTGTTCGGCCAAACCGTCCTGACGCTGTTGTGCGGCCGCAAGGGCGTGTGCCGTTTCGCGTGCCGCAGGGTCTTGAATATATCGGGTAAATTGAGCGAATTGATGCTGCACTCCTTGCAGTAAGGCACGAAAAGGCGGCAATAGTTGCGCCAATTCTCCAAAAGCGGGGGTAGTGGCAGGAAGGATAGGGATAGACATGTCAATAGGTGGATGCATGGTCAAATTCCTTGTGATTATGGCAAACGGCTTACAGATGGTGGCTAATCCTGCGCGCTATTGCATGAGACACAAACTTCAAGATAGCGCAGTAAGGCTTTTTCTATCGTTTGTCGATTAACATCAAGGTAGAAGAGAGACTTATATTCGGATGCAATGCCTTTTGCCAGATTGGCAATAAACATCTTGTCGTCTTCATCTATATCAACATGGCTGATAAAAGTCGGTTTGGCCAAATTCTTGACAGTGAGATAGGCATTGAATTCTCCCACACTCATATCTGAGGAATAATATTGCAGCTCTATCGGTTTCATTTTTTCTTCGATTCTGGCTTCAATATTCTTCACCGATTCCTGCCGTTCCGTTTTTTGCAGGCAGCCTGAAAAATTGTTTTTCAGTGCCAATGCGTGCAGCAGAGCGTACAGGGCATCGTTCCCGGCTGCCGACAGCGTCGGCACGGATTCGAGCAGTCCGCCGGAGACGGTTTCGGCTGCCGCACCGTAACGGCCGTCCTTTTTCGTCAGGCGGATGATGATTTCGTATTCCCGGACGGTTTCCATGCTCATACTCCCAGTTGTCTTTGTTCGGTCCGTGCCAACGGCGTATCCAGCCGCACTCCGGCGGCGGCATCCTGCCCCGCCCAATAATCGGATATGTCGGTTCTGCCCTTCACATCCCGCGTTTTGGCTTTGCCGAATTCTCCGTATTTTTCGATACGGTAACGTTCCAGCAATTCGGTTTCTGCTTTGGTTTGGGCAAATGCCTGTACGGTATGGGCGACTTTGGACACCCAGCCAACGCAAAACAAGTCGGCACGGGCGGTTTTGTTTCGGCTGATCCGCACGTGCGACAAGGCGGTTTTGATGTATTCCCGGCGTGCGGTTTTGAGTTGGCGCAGCAGCACTTCGTAAGCATAGGCCGCGAGTTCCGGCCGGCCGTTGATACCGCAAAACACAAAACGGCCGCCCGAACGGTCGGCGGCGTGCCAGCGGTCGCATCCGAATGCGCTGCCGCACAAATGTACGAGCCTCCAATGCCAGGACGGTGCCGATTTCGGTGCTTTGCCGTATTGTTCGGAGACTTCCGCGAGTTCTACGTCCCAACCGGTCAGACCGTATTTGGCCATCAGTGCCTGTGCGTGTTTCAGTGCCTGAGCCGCTTCATGCTCGTTAGCCGAACGGCTCAATGCCAGGCATTTTTTGATTTTTTCCAATGCGGAGGATTTGTCCATATCGATTCCTTTGTAAAATTTTCGGATGGAACAAGGCAGCCTGAAACCCAAAACCGGTTTTCAGGCTGCCTTGTCGCGTTATCTGCCTACGCCCGCCCCCGCAGCGCATAGTAAGTCGCCACAGGGTCGTAATACAGTTCGGTCATGTAGGTATGCTTGAAGAAACACACCACGTCAATCGTGGCGCGCACGGTGTTGAGGATGTACTCATACGGCATGGCTTTGCCTGCTGCCGATTCCATTGCCAGTTGGGCAATACGGTAATGCACGCTGCGGGCATCGTTAGCATGGACGGAAGTTAAACCACCGGGGTGTCCTGTATTCAGCGCGGAGAGGTAATCCCATGCCTCATCGCCGCGTAGCTCGGTGAGCAGAATGCGGTCGGGTTTGAGCCGCATGCAGGCGGCGATGATTTGCTTGGCGGTGATGTGTTCTTTGTAGAACAAATGGGCATGGTTGGGGTGGTTAGGGGTGTCTAGCTCGTGGGTGTCTTCAATGGTAATCAGGCGAGTATCGCTGGGGATTAAATCCACTAGGGATTTGGTAAACGTGGTTTTGCCTGAACCTGTACCACCCACCATGCAGATGTTGAGCTTTTGGGCGATAGCAATGCGAAAAAAGGTGGCTAAATCGCGGTTGGCTTTGGCTGCCAGCATTTGATATTGCCAATCGGCAAGGGGCACATCATGCGGTAGCTTCATTTGGTCGGCGATGTCGGCGAAATGGCGGCTGTTTTGGTGTAGGGTGTCTTGGGTGGTTTCGGGGATGGTCTCGGGCGTGGCGGCGGAGTGGTTTTCAGGCTGCCGCAAATCTTCTGCTTTGCCATGTTCGGAATAATCCACAAAGTCTTGTAGGCGATGGGTTTTAATGTAATCGCCTAGGCTGAATCGGCTGGTGGAGGGTTTACGAATGGCGAATACGGCGGTTTTGTCTTCGCAACTGGGCGGCAGCATGATGTGTCCGCGCTCGCCATCGGGGAGGGTTACGGAGTGGATGGGGTTGGCGGCGTTAATGTGTTTGCTGTTGAAGTTGGCTAGGGCACTGGCGAGCTTGTGAAGTTGGTCTAAACTGAGGTTAGGATTTTCTATGCGCTCTACGCCAAAACTGCCTTCAATGAATAATTCAAGTGGGCGGTTAATCATAATTTCGGTTAAACCATCGCGGGCGAGCAGTTCGCTAATACCAAGGTTGTCTAGGAAGTTGCGGGCGGCGGCATCGGATTGAATGGTGGATTTGATTAAGGTGGGTTGCATTGTTTTGTCCAAAAGAATAGGCAGCCTGAAAGTAAGATTTCTAGGCTGCCGTATATATACGATATAGAAATTAGATTAACCAATCTAACTGAATTAACTCATCTTTTCCTAATTGATTAAACCACTGTGCCTTTTGAATAATTTGCGGAAGTAGGTTATTGATGCGGCGATGTGCTTCGGGTGTAATCACCGCCAATATGCAAAACCAATTATCAAAACGCCAATGTGGCACATAGATAATGAAATTATCACTGGTACGATGATATTGTGTTTTTCGCTGCCATTTTATTGTCCATTCGGAACGGAAACAAAAATGCAGATGGCGGATTTTTTCATCCATTGCCGCACGATTGCGCTCAAATGGCGCATCACGTCCAAATAAGTCGGGAATAATTGTTTTGTCGCTAGCTAAAAAGACGTGCATTTTATGTAGCAAAAACAAATATTCTTGTGGCGGTCTATTAACAGCACAGATATGAATTTCCGTTCTATTCATATCTATTCCCCATAGTATTGTATTGTCGCCTCTACCCAAGCATTAAATTCCTCATCGGTTAAATCAGGACAGGAAACGTTTTTTTGTGGTTGCATTTGTCTTAACAATGAACAAATTTCTGCTGCTGTTGTTCTTAACTGACTACATTGTCGTAGTAGTATTTCAAGTTCTTGGCTTGGGTTGGCTTCATATGCGTTATCTATTTTTTGAAATAATTCTTTGATTTGATTATAATTTAATTTGTAAACAAATTGTATCGCAGGGATAAGTGCTGTGTATTTTTCTCGCTCGGCAAGACGCTGTACTGCTTGATAGACATCATCCATGTAAGGTTGAGCAATTTGAATAAATTGCTGCACTTTTTGATAATCGCTTTCTTGTGTTTGTGGTTGTAAAAATAGAGCTTCAATATCTGAATCATGGGCAAAAGGAATGGACGATAACATGATGGTGTTTCCTCATCATTAATTTTTGAATTATCAAGGGAAATTGTAGCGCAATTTAGGCAGCCTGAAATCGTTTTTTCAGGCTGCCTTATGTTATTGTCGAATCTTGGCATCTCCTGCATCCAATGGAAGCAGATGCGGATTGACGCGCTCATACACGCTGCCAAAGTCCACATCGCGCGCCACGATGATGTTGATGAAGCTGCCTTGGTTTACATAACCTGTGGGCGGAATGTTGATGCTGTTTTTTAGGGCTTCGGTTGCCATGTCTTGCGCCGATTGTGAGGTATTGTCAAAGTTAAAGGTTTGACCGTTGCCATCATTGTTGCGGCGGTTGCTGGCATAGTTACCCAAATCGCCAATCAGGCTAATCATGATTGCGCCACCAAAGCGTTGCCAAAAGTGGTATTTCACGTTTGCGCCAATGCCCGCTTCGCCCAGTTGTCCTGCTGATGGGCTGGCTAGGTTAATCCGCACGCCGTAAGGGGTTTCCACTTCATTCCACAGCGCGAACACGCGGGCTTGACCTTGCAGCAAGGCGGCGGTTTGCTCGCCGGTGATTTTGCTGCCACGTTCCAGCAACAGCACTTTGCCGTTGGCGGAATACACGTCTTTATTGACGATGCAACGGGTAAAACCTGCTTGGGTGGTAACAATCCGTGTTTGCAGTGTGCAAGAAATGTTTGTGCCTTTGGCAAGCAAGTAATCGCTGTTGGCACGGCGCATAGCGCGAACGCCTGCGGTTTGCGTGGGATTAAGCTGGGAAGCAAAACGGCTGCCGCTGGATGCGGGGTTGCTGTCGCCACTTTGCAAACCGCTCATTTCGCTTTCGCTGATGGGCGGGATATCTTCGCTATTGCTGCTGGCAAGCAGTTTGGCTTGGGCAGTGGTATCGTTCGTTGCGCTGTTGTCTGCACCTATGCTGCCTGAGCCGCCCTCATCGCCCACCAATATTTCGCCTAGCAAACGGCGGTCTTTGGGCGGTGGCTCGGAGGCGGCAACGGTTTCAGTTTGAACGTATGTCCCATTTGGCGCACTGGCAACTTCGGGCGTGGATGCTTCAACTTCGGCTTCGCCTTGTGCATCTAGCTCGCGTTTGATTTTGGCTTGCTCGGCGGCAAAATCGTATTGCCTGTCGTTGCTTACTTCAATCTTTTTCTCTTCAACAGGTGGCTCGGCTGGGGTGCGGTTTGCCCACATCATCATAAAGGCAATTGCCAAGCCTGTGCCCAACAAGGCAACGCCGCCCAATATCATTTTCTGTGGGCTAGAACTTTTGCCACTCAGGCTTTCCACATCGGCAACACCGCCTTCAATATTGGTGTCGCCTACTTTATCGTACATGGTGGTTTGTTCAGATGGCTGTTCGGCGTTTTCAGGCTGCCCTAAATCGCCATCGCTTGATTTTTTGCGGAAACGGTTAATTAATCCCATCGGGTATTCCTTTCTCTATGGGCTATTTCACGAGCCGCACGCTTTCGCCATCGTCTGTACCATGGCGGTTGAATGTGCCAGTGGCGTTGTAGCTGCGGTTTTCAATACCAAGTACCGATTTGCCTGAACGCAAGATAAATTTGGCTGCGGTTTCATGCACCACGGTGGTATCGCCTTCGGTGTGGCTATCGGTTAGGCTTTCGCTGCCGTCTTCATTGATGCGGTAAATCACGGGCAAGGTGCGCCCGTTGTTGAAGCGGAAGTAAGTAAAGCGTCCGTTGTCCCACATGGCGGTGGGGGCAAGGGTTTTGTCGCCATAGCCCCAGTAATTGCGGTTATCGCCCATCGCCTGAACACCCCCTGCTTGTTGCAAGGCTTGCTCGGCTGCATGGCGTTTGGCGGCTTTGGCAGCGCGTGCTTGGCGTATCTCATCAGGGTAACGAAAACGCAAAATGTAGGTGGGCGATTGCTTGCTGCTCGCCAGCTTCAAATCAAAGGCGTAGGTGCGTTTGTTGGAAACCACAATCAGGTTGGTAATAGGCTTTTCCTCTACGGGTTTAAAGATGATGTTATTACCACGAACCGCTAATTTCCAAGCCAATGCGTCGCCCATGCCTGTTAGCGAGGATGGCGTGTCCAAAAACTCGCCATCAGCCAGTTGCACCATCGCCGCGCGCCCCACTTGCGCGTAAATGGGATAAACCTTTTGATTGGAGTAGTCCTCGGTGCGGATGCGTGGGTCAGCAAAGGCAAGCGTGGGCAACAAAAAAGCCGCTAGGGTTAAGCGGCGGATAATGGGTTGAAATGTGTAGGGTGCGTGTGGGCTACGCCGAAACGCGCTGCGCTCGTTTTTAGGCAGCCTGAAATGAATGGGTGGCATCATTGCACGGTCTCCTTATCGGTGCGCCAACTAGTTACGGTAAAGCCCAATGGGTTAATTAGGCGGGCTTCGTCTGATAGGGCTTCGTCGCGGTATTCGTAGGTGATGGTGGCGACGTAGCGTTGTGGCTCAATCACTTGTTTATCGGCGGTAAGCGGAATCATGGTTTTTTCATAACGCACTTGTGCAGTTTTACCAATGAAGCTGATGGATAGAATTTTGATGTTGATGCGGAATTTATCGGTTAAGACTTTATGTGGTGCGTTGGGGCTGTCTTTGTAGAGGCGAACTAACTCGGTTTGCAATGCCCCATCCGACATCAACGCCGTCGCATCAAACGTATCTTGTACCGAATACCAATCATAGCCTTCGCGGTATTTCACATACGCTGATAAGTTGGCTTTATCAATCACTTCACCATAGCTTTGCTGCTGATTTTTAATCATGGTTACAATATCGGTTGCGCCCGTGTTGTTGTCCACGCGCACCAAAAATGGGGTAACGGTTTTAAGCGGGGTCAAACCCGCGACTGCGCCTACGGCGATGCCCGTAATCAACAAGCATACACCGCAGATACGCCAAGCAATCTTGGCGTTTTTGCGCACGCGCTCGATTTCGGATGATTCAAAAATACGCGCTGCTTCAATAAATTTGAGTGGCGTTTTCAGTTTGTTTTGGGGAGTAGAAGGTTGGCTCATGGTGATTATTCTGTGGTTGAGGTTGAATGGGAAACGGGTTGAGAAGTGGCTGGCACGTTAATGGGAAAAGGCGAGCCATGCGGTTTGGGGGGATTATGGGAACAGGCAGATAGCCAAAAAGCCGCTGCTAAGGCAGCAAAACAATATTGGAAATGTTTGAACATGATTTTTCTTTCAAAAATAAAACGCCTTGTGGTGAAACAAGGCGTTAGGTTTAAAACAAACGGAAGCACTCTATCGGCGACTAAATAACGCCATCAAAAAGGTAACGGTGGCAATAAGCATCATCAGCAACAATGTAACTGGCCACGCAAACCACCAAAAAATAATATGGAACAAGAAAAAACTGCCCACATTTTCCAAGGTATCATGGAAAGGGTGAAATTCCATATTCAAGCCTTCGGTAAAATAGGCGGTAATCAATAAGCCTGTGATAAATTGAACAATCGTAGCCGAAAGAAAAAAAGCCGCGAAAGCCACATCGGATGGATGGGCAATCCAGCGATTAAGCACATGGTAGCGCAGATATTCCGAAACAAAATAAGTCGCTCCCCAAGATAATGCGAAGGCGGCAATCAACACAACCCAGCACCACCAAAACGCCAAATTTCCTTCTGAATCTCTAACCAGTCTTCCTAAATCCATGTTGCGCTCCTTGATTGATGATGTGTGGCATTTTAACCGATTTAGCCTTTTATTGAACCGCCACGCCCCCGCCATCGTCTCCACACACCGGCAGCACCTCTACCCGCCATTCTCATAGAGGATTTTGCTGCGCCAGCCGCTTGACGACCCGCCAAACCCGGTAAGCCCGCCCCTGCACCTTCTAGGCTTGCGCCGCCTGTTAATGCGGTTGCCATCGCTGGAACTTTCCATGCGGCCAAGACAAACAAAATCGTCATAGCCGTAAAGAGAATGATTAAGCCCAAAGCCACACCGATTGCTTCCATATTGCTTGCCTGTGTGATGGCCATTTTGGCATTGTCTATGTGTTCTTTGAATGTTTGGATTTCAATGCCCGCTAAAACCGATAACAAGCCTATGGTTAAAATGCTGTTTAGGCATTGCCCTATCCAGTTCATGCCGTATTGCCGCGTGCTGGGAAACAGCATTGAGCCAATAAACATTGGACCGACCATCAAATTGAGTGCCAATACAATTTTGGCAATCACCCAATAAGCGAAGATGACTGAAAGTAAGACGCTGGTGCAAAAACGCAACCAGCCTTCAATCGCCCATAAGGCGAGGATATTACCTGCATCCGTTATATCTAAATCCATGCGTGCTAGGTTTAATTGTGCACCAATCACATCCATGGTGAGGGCGGCACTATCAAACATTTTTATATCCACACTTTTACCAAAGGCTTGGGACAGAGTTTCAGGCATATTGTAGATAATTTGGGCGAGCGAGTTATATTGAGACGCATTAAAGGCAAAGGCGATAATGATTAACCAACCCATCATGCGCTTACTCAAATCCACAACGTTTTCATCTAATCCCCTGTTGTATGCGTCTAGCGCGATAATGACAATGTACAAGCAGAAACCTGATGCAAACAAGGGGGAAATATTGGAAATAAATGTGCCGACATTGTTAAACAGTTCCGTGCCAAACTTCACCACAAAGGTATCAGTTAAATCTTGAAAAACAGAAGAAACCATGGTTTGCCTTTCTTGCAAAAAAGCCCCGTTTACACGGGGCTGTATGTTTTAGCAGCCGCGTGCTTCCACGCCTGCTTGTTTGGCAATGCCGCAGTGCATCGCATTGCGTGCTTGCTCGCGTTGGGCTTCTTTTTGCATTTCCACCATTTTCAACATATTGGTTACGTTGGCTTGGTTTTGCGCGATGATGCCGTTTTCAATCGCAATGCGGTTAGCCAAGTCGGCAGCAGCTTTGGCATCTTTGGTTTTATTGACTTCGCCTATCATTCTTTCAAGATTATCAAGGCGGTTTTTAGAGTCTTTCGCTGCTTTGCTCATCATCTCAAACTGCTGCTCCATGTTTTTTTTGAAATTATTGGGGTCATAATTCTTGGCGGCAGTGAGATTTTTGGTGTCTTGTTTGGCAAAGTTGGAATAAAACTCTTTCCATTCGCTGTCAAACGCATCTTTCACTTGGGATTTAATGCCACCATAGTTGTTTTGGCTGGTCAAGGCTTTCACTTGATTTTTGAGCTGCTTAATGGATTCAGCCAGTTTTTCAACTTGCTGTCTGCCGTGCTCTACCTGTTGAAGGGCTTGCGTCAACACGGGAATATCGGTGGTCGGAATGCCGCCTGCCCATGCGCTGCCGCTCATCAGGCAGCCTGAAATCAAAGCGGCGCAAAGGGTTTTACGGATTAAGTTTGGTTTCATGGTAATACTCCAAAAAATGCCGCAGATGCGGCGAACAAAAAAACCGCCTTAACCAACAAGGCGGCAGTGGTGGAAAAGGTGATTTAGAGACGGCTGGTTTTGAGTTCCAGCTTGGAAGCATCGTATTTTTCAGCGCAGGATGGGATAGTGGTTAGGGTTGTCCACTCATTAGGGCTAATCATCGTAAAGTTGCCAATACTGCCCGCGCGTGCGCCGCTCTTGGTGTAGGTGGGGATGTTGTAAATAAACGTGAAACTTTTGTTGGTTTTATTACGCACTTCGCCCGTTAAGCTCACCATATCGCCGCCGCTGGGTCGGCAGCCATCTTGGTACACTTCTAGCTGCATATTACGGGTTTCAAATTGCGCGGTGCTTTTATTGGCAAGGGCAACAGTGGTTTTATTACCCGAATGGTTGCTGGCGGTGCTGCTGGTACTGCTTGTTGCTCCATTGAGCGTGCCAAGTGCTTGGTTGGCATTTTCTAACGCTGTATTGAGCTCGGCACAGGATGCGGTAAGCAGCGTGGCGAGCAGTAATGGGATAAGGTTTTTTGATTTCATGGGATGCTTTCGGTTAAGGTTGAATAAGATTTTCAGGCTGCCTTATACGTTATAGGCAGCCTGAAAATCATTTGCGGATTAAAAAACAACTTGGATAAGCGGCTAGAACACCGCACGCCCCTTGGTGGCTTCCATAATAAAAGGTTGATACCAATCGCGCACATCATCGCCATACTCTGCCATGATGCGGTGCAAAAGCTCCACGTTGGCAGTATTGCCTGATAGCACGGCGATAGCTTCGTGCATACCGTGCAAATCCAGCTTGGCAAAGGCAGATTGCTTGGATTGTTTCACCAAGAAGGTGCGGCTTTCCAAGGGCAGTTTTACCAACTCTTCATATTCCTTGCGCGAGATGCCGCAGCGTTTATAGCTGTTTTCATATTCGGCATCGGGGTTGGGCAGGAATATTTTGGTAGGCGTTTGCTGCACAATCGCAGGGAAAATGCTGCTGTTAATCGCGTCTTCGGGCGATTGCGAAACCAAAATCAACCAGCCTTTGCGTTTGCGGTCGGTTTTGAGGATTTTGAGCATCAATTCCTCGGTTTGACTAAATCGCAGCGGCCACCAAAATTCTTCAATAATGCTGGCAAACCACGCATCTTGTTCGGCTACTTTATCCATCATCAGGTTACGCAAATGGAACATATACGCCAACACGGGGGCGGTGGGCGGATAGTTGTCTTTCAAGATGTCGGTTAAGTCAAAACCAACGCGCCAAAAGTCGTTGGGGTTGAACAGGTTTTCAGAGTTATCCAAGCACCATGCGAAGCGTCCATTTTCTGATTCGCACCATTTAGCCAAGCGGTAATACAGGCAATTATCGTCATCGGCTATCTTGGGTATCATTTGTAGCAAATGGCTGAATCGACGCATCTCCCAATCCAAATTCATGGTGGCATCCACCGCTTCTTGGATTTGCTTCTCTTCTGACGCACTTAATTTGCCTGCTTCGTTTTGCCCGCAGATGCCCACCAGTGAATAAAGAAATTCGCGGTTGCTGGGGGTGTCGGGTAATTGAAATGGATTAAGCCCTGTGGGCTCGCCTGCTTCCAACGCAAAATAGCTGCCGCCCATGGCGCGGATGAATATTTCCATCCCTCTATCCAAATCCAACGCAAAAAGATAAGGATTGAAGCGTTCGGTAAAGGCAATCAACGCGCATTGCAATGTGGTTT
>CAUVGV010000027.1:0-16158 GCA_963551505.1 uncultured Kingella sp. | reverse complement strand
AAAGCACAATAGGCAGCCTGAAAATGGAATTTAGTGTTTTCAGGCTGCCTAAATGGGGTAAACATCATTCAAGAGGTTTATATTCAGCTGGAAACTCATCTACCCCAAGCGGTTGCCAATTATCTAAAATCTGATTTAAGAAATCGCGATATTGTTGCTTGGGGTGGAGTTCTAGAAAATGTTCACATGCTTGTTTAGCATAAGTAAAACAAACACTCTCGGGAACATGAACTACCCAATCGGGTAAGTCAAATCCCCACACAAATTCAACACCTAGGAAATGATCTTCGGGATCTGGACTATTAAAATCTGGATAGGAACAATAAGTTCCTTCCACAAAAAATGTATCGCGCTCTACCAAGATACAATAAATTGCCTCTAAAAATACGCCATCATGGTAAAAAACACTAAAACAATATTTAATTGTTCTTTCTGGATTTTCCATATAATTGGTATTTGGATAAAAAAAATCAAAATTATCTGGTTCTATTGGACTATAAAGAGGAATATCTTTATTCCGGATGCACATTATTTATCGCCCCTGTGTTTTTATCTACATAAACTCTAAATTTTTCAAAAAAGCACAATAGGCAGCCTGAAAATGGAATTTAGTGTTTTCAGGCTGCCTAAATGGGGTAAACATCATTCAAGAGGTTTATATTCAGCTGGAAACTCATCTACCCCAATCGGTTGCCAATTATCTAAAATCTGATTTAAGAAATCGCGGTATTTTTGCTCAGGATGGAGTTCTAAAAACCGCTCGCAGGCTTTCTTGGCGTAAGCAAAACAAACTTTTTCGGGAACATAAACCGTCCATTCTGGGTCATCAAAGCCACTGGCAAATTCAATACCTAGAAAGTGATCCCTAGGATCTGGGCTATTAAAATCTGGATAGAAACAATAAGTCCCCTCCACATAAAATGTATCATGCTTTGCTAGAATATAGTAAATTGCTTTTAAAAATACACCATCATTATAAAAGATGCTAAAACATAATTTTATAGTCCTGTCCGGATTATCCATAAAATGGTTTACCGAATAAAAAAACTAAATGTGTCTGATTTTGTTGGATTGTATGATGGTAAATCTTCATTCTGGATGAACATTTCTAACTACTCCTGTGTTTTTATCTACATAAACTCTAAATTTAATACCATTAAAAGATTCGCTGTATCGGTCTTCTCCTTGATTTGTGTATTTGTAATACCCTTTTGCAGCGGCTTTCTGCCCCCATTCCAACATGTCTTTATCAGAATAAATTTTTGGATCATAAACTGTTTTTGGAGAAGGTGCTTGTTTAAAACCTATTGGATTTCCACGACCGTCAGATTTAGGATACTCATAGGTAATTCTTGTTATGCCCCGAGATATAGTTTCTTCTCGTATAATTTTTCCAAATGATAGGCGATAACTTGGCAGATTTTGCGGTAAAACAAGGCTGCCGAATTGGGGTTAATCTCCAACAAATTAGCAGCTGAACGAGCGGTAACTTCGAGTACAAAAAAAATCAAGCAATTTCTTTTGTACTTTTTTGCTTAGTTTACAGTTTGCTATCTTCATTTTTGTAGGGTAACATAACTGCTAATCTAATACAGCCCCTTGTTTATTTAAATATCTCACTTAAAATAAATTTACTGTATTCTTGTGTATATAATTCAAAGATTTTGTTTTTTTGTTTTTCACTGTAAAATAACTCATTAGAATTAACTTGATATTTTAAATATCTTAAAGTTTCTACAATCTCATATTCAAAATCAGGATTGTATTTTTCTATCATATATGAAACAAATAATTTTAAATTATTAAATGCTTCATAAGTATCTAGTGTTTTGATATTTTTTTCTGCAAAATCAGACATATACCATTCATCGACAATAGAATTATTGTTCAAATAATCTATAAATTCATCAAATTTATCTAAAAACATAATTAATCCTTAAATTTAAAGTCCGTTTTTTGTCCAGTTTTGGTATTTTCAATATAATGAATTTCTATGCCATTAACATTTTGAGTTCGCTTTACCCAACCATCTTTAGCTAGCCAACCATTTTTAGTGTCAGACATAGGAGGCATTCTAGGTGGGGTAATTCCCTGAGGATTAGCTTTTACCTGTTCCATTGCCAGTTTTTCCCTTAAATCTTTTGGAATTGTGCGACCTGTTGATTTTTCAACTATTTGGCTTTTATTTTCCCGTTTTCGTTGCGCATGTGTTCCAAATTGACTGCTCTGATTCCCTCTTCTCGTTTCCTGAATATTTTGATTAACGCGCTCCCGAGTTGGTAACCAATTCCCACCTGCTTGTATAACAGAATTATTCGGATATTTTTCTTGTAATTCATTTAAACCAATTTTTCTATTTGTAGCCAACTGTGAATCTCTAGCTGCCCTACCGATTTTGCTCACAGCAGCACCTGCTGCCATATCTAATGCAAAGTCAATATCTGCAGCTACTTTTCTCGGAACACCCGCAGCCGTAGCAGCCTGAATACGGATGGAATCTTCGTGTTCCTGCGCGTCTTTACCAAAATTTCTTATACCTGTCCAAACATCATCAACACCTGTTCCAAGTAAATACGCTGCGCCTGCGCAACCAGCGCCAGTTGCACAAGAAGGAGACGAAACTAGTCCTGCTAATGTTTTTACTGCCCCACTTGTTGTTTGAACAACAGGATAAGTGTATCGCTCATCTCTTTGTTTATCTTTTTGAGTATATCCAATTTGACCAATATCGCGCCATTTACTCCAATCTTTTTGCTCAATAGGCGGAACCTTTCTAGTCTCTTTGCGATTGTAAATCCCAACCAGCATCCGATAATCATCAGCAGCTTCATTTTGTAATTTCAGATAGAAAGAAGCTGCATTTAAGTTACCTTCTTTTTTGCTTTGGGCTGCGGCTCTTGCATATGTAACTTGTGCCTCAACTAATTGTTGCATCTGCATTTCCAGCCCTTTTTTATCACTGGGGACGCGCGTATCGCCATAAGGATTCTTTAATGCTCTAGTATAATTTTCACTTTCCTTTTGCATTTCATACAATAATTTACTTAATTCAACTTTATCCTCTGGTTTATTGCTGGCAAGTAGGCGTTTTATTTTTGGCATGTATTCTTCGGCTCTTGCTGGATGCAAAGAATTATTCTCCACCGCATTGCCCGCATTCATCCCACCCTGCGCCACATCCGCATAGCCATTTGCTGCACCATTGCTCGTTGCCGCTCCCACAGCCGAACCAAGCAGCCGTGCCATATTAGACAGGTTCTGTTTGTCCTCTGCCGTCAGCTTCTCGGGGTCTGTTGTGCCATACATGGCTTTGGAGAACAGGGGCACTAGGGCTTCTGCGCCTCCTGCGGCTAATGCGCCACTTACTGCGTCATTGCCGCCTAGGGCAGAGACGACTGCGCCCAGTGCCATGTGGCTGGCAATATGGGTAGCACTGCCTTCTTTATTGTGTTTTTTGAACTCTTGCCCGATGCCGTAGGAAATGGCGGGTGCGGCGGTAGCGGCGGCAATACCTGCTGCGCTGTCAGTGGGCGCGCTTAGGGCAGCAGCTACCATGTTCAGGAACACTTGGCTGTGTTGGAGTTGTTTCAGTTTTTGTGCGTAGTCTGCTTCTGTGATGTCTCCTGCTTCTTGCTGTTGTTTCAGTGTGTCTATTTTTTCATTCAGCATTCCTTGGGCGGTGCCAACGGTTTGGCTAAATTGTTGTGAGACATTGCGCTGCAAATCCAACTCATTTTGCACTTTGTCCGCATCAAAGCGGTTTTTCAGGCTGCCTGATTGTTGGCTGGCATCCTCGGTGCGGATGTCGGTGTACGCCAGTTGGATGGCTTTATCGGTGCCGTAGCCTGTTTTAGCGAGCTGTCCTGCCTCATCGGTGAGGATGATGTTGCGGGTGCCTATGCCGCTTTGGGTAGTGCTCTCTTGGTGGTCGCTGTCGTGCCCGTAGCCACTGCTGAATCCTGATGCGTTTTGGCTGGCAACGTCGCTCAGTTGGATTTTGCCTGCTTGTTGTTCTTGCCCCAGTGTTTTGCCGCTTACGGCAACACTTGTGCCAAAGCCGATACTGCTGCCGTCGTATTTGCTGATGTTGTGTAGATCGATTTGGCTAATACTGCCGCTTTGGAAGCGGTTTTTGCCTTGCTCTTCTGCGCTTTGGCTGGCGGTAATGATGCCGCCAGTGAGTTGGGTATGTCCGCCTACTTGGACATCAAAGCCATCATCACCTGCAAACAATCCGCTTTGTTCGCTGACGCTGCGGTGTTCGGCGTTGATTTTGCTTTTACTGTAATCGCCTGAGGCAGATGCGCCATAGCCGACGGTTACTTGTCCTTTGATATTCTGTTGGCGGCTGTGGTAATCGGCGGTGTCTTGTAGGCTTTCTATATTGAGGTTGGCGGCGCGTACGGTGATGCCTTTGCCTGTTACTTGTGCGCCTTTGATGTTGGTGTCGCCACCGCTCATGACTACTGTGGGTCCCTCTTTGCTGCCGACATGGCTGTGGCGATAGGTGGTTTGTTCGGCATCGGTATAACCTTTGCCTTTATTGCCGCCTGCGGTAATACCCAATGAGATGCCGCTGCCAAAGTTGAGGCTCACCCCTGCATTCCAGCCTTTATTGCTGTTGCGACTGTGCTCGGAGTGGGTGTTTTTTGCTGCTTGTATGTTAATGCCACCATCAGCGTAAAGGTGGGTACCGCCTTTGCCAATGACATCGGAACCTGTGATGTTGATTTGGGAGTCTTTGCCTTGACCTGTTGCCCTCAATACCACCGGACCAGCTCCCGATAAAAGCTGGCTCGCTTGGCTTTCTGTATGGTAGCTGTTGCTGGTTTGACGATTTTTTTGTTCGCCATAGGTGATAGAAACACCAACAGAGGTTGCACTGGTTTTGCCACTTTGAATTTTGTTAATAGCTTGACCTGTTTGATAGGCTTGCATGGCAGTGTTAGCGGCTGCCATGGCATTAACGCGGGCATTTTTGCTTTGCCCCACTTGTTTGGCATTTTTGGCGGTATCAATGGCTTGTTGCGCTAAATCGGTAATCGGTGTGCTCAGCGCAATGGTAAGCCCTTTTTGTTGATGGACGTATTCACTCTCGCCGATTTGGATGTTTTTGGCATCGGCGATATTGATTTTGGCGGCATCAACGGTGATGCGTCCTTTTGGGGTAGAAACGGTGCTGCCGATTTGGCTGTATTGGTTGCCTGCGGTGATGAGGGCATCACCATTCAGGCTGCCTGCGGTGCTGCCAACTTGTTGCACCACTTGTGAGGTTTGCGTGAACTGGTCTTTTTTGCTGCCAACAGTAAAGCCAATACCCCCCGTTCCCATCAAACCTGATTTTTTCGTTTGATGGGATTCGCGGTCGTTGTAATAGCTTTGCGCTGTAGTCAGTTGCGCATTATGTCCTGCGTGCAGTTGGGCTTTTTGCTCGGAAACAATATCGCTGCCCACCACATTGAGATCGTGCCCCGCATCCATGTAAACCAATTTGCCCGTTACACTACTGCCCTGCGCTTCATCATGTTGCCGTTGGTAGGTATCTAGCTGGCTGCGTTTGGACAGGAATCCTTTGGATTGGGTATACACAGACTCATCAAAATCCAACGTGCTTCTGCCTTCGCTGATTTGGATGTCGTGCCCTGCTTGTAAAGCAGTTAGTCCTTTTTCACTGTCTAAATTTCCTTGACGGATTTTGATGTCATTGCCTGCTTTTACTAACAAATCGCCTTGGCTTTGAATATCGGTACCCACTTCGGCGGTTTGATGGACATGACGGTGGTTTTTATCGTTCAGGCTGCCATAACTTTCATGGCGTTCGGTTGCCACCGTACCCAAGTCCACATTGCCGTGTTCGGAAATAATTTGGGTTTTACCGCCTTGGCTGGTATTGCGTACGACTGCGCCATTTAGATGAGTGTCATGTTGGGATTGAATGCTGAGTATGCCGCCTTCGCTGCCATCCTCGCCCACCGACAAACGCGCCACTTTATCAACGACTGTATTGCCGTTTTGCTTGTCGCCCGATGTCGCAGTGGTGCTGCTCGCATTGATTTGGTCGGCAGAAAGGCTCAGCAACTTGCCTGCGGCAATGTCGCCACCTTGCAAATTGATTTGGTTTTGTGCATCCAGCCAGACTTTTTCACCGCGAATTTGTCCGCTGTGCTCAATGTTTTGCGCACGCAAATCTACTACCTTGCGCCCCGCAATGGTGCCACCATTGCGAATCTCATCGGCATTCAGTTGCAACACATTGGCACTAATCAGGCTGCCTGTGCTATTCAAATCGCCTTTACGCGCCACCACATAAACTTTGGGCACCAATACGGTTTGTTGGCTGCCATCTTTGAGGGTGATGGTTTGGTTCTCTAGCCAAACTATGTCGCTGGTCAATTGCGCCACTTGCGCAGCACTCAGTGCGACACCTGGCACCAGTTGTTGGCTGCGGGCAAAGGTAATGCCTGCATCCATCAAGGCTTTCAACTGGTCTTCATCGTTATCGTAGCCGTCCAAACGGCGATAGCCCGTTAAACGGGCGATTTGTTCATTGACCAGTTTTTGCTCGTAGTAACCGTCGCCCAGCCGTTTGTGCTTGTTCACCGGGTCAAAAGCGGCCAACAGGTAATCGCTGCCGAGCCAGCGGCGGTAGTTGGTAAAAGCGGGGTCGGTTTCGATGAGATAGTTGGGATTATTGGGTTGGGTGCTGTAGAGGCTGTTAATGGGAAGCTGAATGTTATTTTGGTTTTGGTCGCTTCGTGCGTTAGGCACATTTAATGGCGACACTTGACCGCCCACTGAACCGTGAAGCTCAGAAGGTTTGTTTGGTGTTACCGCAATATTTTCCTGTACATCAGAGATATTTAGGTTAATTTGATGACGTTCAGCAGGTGGGTTATAAGGAGCTTTATCGTCCCAGTATCGTTTATGCCCCCTAATCGATCCACGCCAGCGTGTATAGGTATATTGCCGCGTACCATTGTCTTTAACGTATTCAAATGCAGGCATTGAAACATTGTGAATGCGCTCCAAACCACCAAATAATTGTTTACCAATAAAAATATTGCTTTGATCGTTGGTGATTTCTCCTGTGAATTGAGCGTTACCACCCACGCGAATGTTGCCGGGTTTAGAGCTGGCGATTTGATCGCGGTATCGACGACGCTCGAAGACAAAATCTGTGTAGTCTTTAATTTCTCGATGAAATTGGTTGTTATAGGCAGCTACTTTTTCGTTCAACGCATTAAAAAGCGCGGCGTTTTGATCTTCCCATTGCGTATACGCTTCAATTTCCGCTTTATCTGTTTCGTATTTCTGCCATGCTTGCTGATAGGATTGGCAGGCAGCAGCGTTATAGGAAGCATGCGCACTGTCGCATGTCCCTTCCGGTAAGGCAGCGGGTTTCTCGGCTTTTTCCACACTGGGAATTTTGGGTCCGCCTTTGGGTGGTTCTATTCCAAAATAACGCCATAGCTCGCTATTGGGTGAATAGTCCATTTTGCTATCAGGTATGGGGGTTCTACCCAATTCATAATCTGCATCGCTATATTCATTGGCAGCTTTATCTACCAATTTAGTGACTTTGCCTTTAATGCCTTTGCGACCGAACTTAACTTCCTTAAATCGTGAGAAAGGTAAACGTTGTGGATCACCTTTCGCTGCAATTTCGTGATGCTTTTCTACTGTACCAACTTGGAATGATTGAATGTCAGCAGTTGGGTCATTGATGGGGACATGACGAATGCTGAAATGGTTGTTGCGGTTGGCTAGATTTTTGGAGTCGATGACCATATCGCCGATGGATTCTATGGTTGCGCTGCCATTATGAACCCCATCTGCGGTACCTTCTGCTTGGTGCCGTTCATTCAGTTGTCTGCCAATAAACAATCCACCATCGCTAAACAGTAAAGCATCTTCTTGGTTGGTAACAGTCTTCGCCCCAATATCCAACCGCTCCCGCGCCGCAATCACCCCCGCCTTGGTCTCTCCGTTTACCTTCTCTTCACGGTTCACCACATCTTGCGCCGACAGTGCGACATGATCGCCGTAAATCCGCCCTGTTCCTGTGTTGGTCAGGGTGTTCAGGCTGCCTACATGGGTTAAGCCATTGCTGTTAATTAGTCCGCGATTGGTAATGTTGTCCGCAGTAATCTGGGTGGAATGCCCTGATTGAATCACCCCGCCTGCTTGGTTATCTATTTGGCGGGCAGCAACCACAACCGCCTCATCTGCGTATAATTGATGGCGGTTGGTTAAATTGCCTTCGGTACGCAGCGTTAATTTGCGCCCCGCAGTAAGATTATTTTCCGTGGTGAAGTCATTGCGTACGGCAATCTCGGCATCTTTGCCTGATGCGATTTCGCCTTTGCCCGTTAGGGATTGTGCTTGGATAGAGAGTTGCTCACCTGCCAAGATGCTGCCTTGGTCATTATTGAGCGTAGGAGATGCGGTAGCTTGTCCTTGAATCGACACCGCTCCCGCTGAGCTGATTTGCCCCTGTTGGTTTTTCAGGCTGCCTGAAAGTGCCAGTTGGGTATTTTTGTCGCTGCGAATCGCACCGTTGCTGTTGTCTAGCGTATGAGCAGAAAGTTGTAATGCCTGCGCATCAAGGCTGCCGTGCGTATTGTCTAAGCGTTGGCTATGAACCTGCATCTGCTCTGCCGCCACTTGACCTTGCCGGTTGTGGAATTGGGCTACCGAAACAGCGGCATTTTGTGCGCTGATTTTGCCGCCGGCATTGTTGAGCGTCTCGCCCATTGCCGTCAGTTGTTTGAGATTTAACTGCCCTTGATTGTTGAGCTGAGCGGTATTGCTCAGGTCTATGCCGCCGTTGGCGGTGATATTGCCCGTATTGTCCAGTCGCTGAACATTGATTTTGCCTTCGGCTAAGGCAATGGGCGTAGTAGCATGGGTAGCAACGCTGCCGCCACCTTGTGCCGTACTGGGCGCGGGCGAAATCTGCGCATTGCCGTTTTGCCCGCCTGAATTGCCCGTGGCATCTGATGATTCCGGTTCGGGATAGCCGATTTTTCCACTATTGTTAAGCTGTGCACTATGTAGGGCTAATCCTTGCAAACCCGTTTGTTGCAGCGTCCCGCTGTTATGCAAAAAGGGCGTATCAACAGCTAATCGTGCACCGCTAATCTGCCCACTGTTATGCAGCGTATTGGCTTGGATTTGCGCCTCTCCTGCGCTTAATAAATGTCCGCTGTTGGTGATGCGGGTTTGATTCAGTGCCAATTGATTGGCGGCAATGCTGCCGCTGTTGTCTAAATGTTGCGATTGAATGCGTACCGCCGATGGTGTTGCCGAACCCGCTTCCCCAGTCGCCACGATACTGCCGCTATTGACCACATTGCCCGCCGCATCAAGGTGCACCTCGCCCGCACGGGCAAAGATTTGCCCCGCATTGCGAATGCTGTTTTGCTCTGCGCCATTCACCATCAAATGAATAGTGCCTGCATACATCCCGCCCAATGCGCCCGTATCAATGGCAAACGTATTCGGTTGTGCTGCCGTATCGGCTGATGTACCCCCTGCCTGAACACTTAAACGGTTTGCCCAAATGCCCCCATTCACGTTTACCGCGTTGGCAATCAAATTGGTGTAATCATTGCGTGAAGCATCTAAACCACCGCCCGCAATATTCAGGCTGCCTACTCCCTGCGCGATTCCTGTATAACGCCCATCTTGGATAACCGCATTGCCCGCCCCCAGCGTTACTTGGTTTGCATTGATAAAGCCGCCACCATTGACGTTAATCCCCGCAGGGTTGGCAATCACCAAATCCGCGCGTCGCCCACCAATCTCCACATAACCATTCAAACGGCTGGGGTCAGCACTATTGACCTGATTCACAATCACCCGTGCTTCACCGCGAGCCAGCCAGGGATTCCCCTGAATCCAACCACCTAACTGCGTTTGCACATTTCGGTGGCTGTTATTGAGCACCGCCCCTTTTTCACCTACATCAAACTGCCGATACTGATTGACCGAAACCCCCGCGCGCGTAGGCGTTTGGATATTGACCACAGGCAAACCATTGTTGCTCTGCAACACCGTAGGCTGTTGCCCTCTCGGCGCATTCGGGTCTGCCACAATGCCGTCCGACCACACAGACGCGGACGCTAAAAACCCTAGCAACGAAACGGCTAGGGGGCGAAGAATAAAGCGTTGTGGGTGTTTTTTATGTTTTTTTACGGTAGTGGATGACATCAAGCAACCTGCTGCAAAATAGAGAATAAAACAAACAAATTAAGTAAAACAAATCAGGCAAAAGTGTAACACAATCATGCTAAACACCACAGAAATAACCGCTTTATTCAAATTTCACAGGGAATAATTGACGGATTTACACCACAACCGCTAACCTTACTCGTTTTAACAAATCAACCTCATCTTAACCTTACTTGATTGTTCGCTATGCGCCATAAAACTCAAACCCATCGCACATTATCTGCCCTGATATGCACCGCCTCCCTATCGCTACCTACAACCACCTTAGCGCAAACCCCCAACGAGCAGCTTATCCAACAACAGCAACAGCGCGACCAATTTTGGCAACAACAACGTATGCCCCAACCTGATGGACGGATTGAGAACCCGTCCATTGCTTTGCCCAACCCGGCTGTTTCCGATACGGCATCAACCGAATCTGCTGATGCCGACCAAACGCAATGTTTTGCTATCCAGTCTGTGCGCTTAACAGGAATCAATGACACCGTTTCACCTGCCGATATTGCCCACTTTCAACCTGCTTTGCGCCGCGCACTGCGTCAGGTGGGATTTATTGCCGGCAATTGTTGGGGCGAGCAGCACATCAATCAGTTAATGGTTACCATGCAAAATGACGTGATTGGTCGCGGCTACACCACCACCCGCATCCTCGCGGCACCGCAGAACCTAAGTGAAGGCACATTGGTTTTAGCCGTCTTACCCGGCAAAGTGCGCTCGGTTCGTTTTGAGCAAAAAGATGCGCAAGAGCACACCGAACGCATTACCGCCTTTCACAATGAGTTCCCCATTCGTGCAGGCGAATTATTGAATTTACGCAAGATTGAACAGGGTTTAGAGAATTTAAAACGTGTCCCCACTGCTCAAACCGATATTCAAATTGTGCCCACCGAGCAATTGGGCGAAAGCGATATAGTCGTATCGTGGCAACAGCGCACCGTTCCTTTTCGTTTAACCCTATCGGCGGATGATTCGGGCAGTAAAAGCACGGGACGCTATCAGGGCAATGTAACCTTTTCTGCCGATAATCCATTGGGACTGAGCGATTTGTTTTATATCTCCTACGGTCGCGCATTGGGTCATGTCCCCAGCCAAAAAGGCATAGATGAGCGCACCGAGAAGGGCGCAAGCCAGAACTTTGCGCTGCATTATTCCGTCCCCTTTGGTAACTGGTTATGGTCGTTGAACCACCAAAGTTACCGTTATCACCAAGCCGTAGCAGGCAATTACACCGTCTATGATTACAATGGCAAAAGCCGCAGCAGTGATTTGGGCGTATCGCGCTTACTGTACCGTGATGCCAAACGTAAAACCCATGTGGGCTTTAAGCTCTGGCAACGAGAGAACAGCAGCTATATAGATGATGCCGAAATTGAAGTGCAACACCGTAAAACCGCAGGCTGGGCGGCATCGTTAAGCCACAAAGAATATTGGGGTAAAGCCACACTAGACGCACAAATCAATTACAAACGCGGTACAGGTATGCAAGATGCACTACCCGCCCCCGAAGAGTTGTTTAACGAAGGTACTTCCCGTATGAAGATTTGGACGGCAGACATCGGGCTAAACCTACCCATAGGCAAACAAGGCAAATGGACGTTAGACAGCCGTTGGCACGGACAATGGAATAAAACCCCCTTAACCCCATTAGACCGCCTCGCCATTGGCGGACGCTACACCGTACGCGGATTTGATGGTGAGATGAGTCTATCTGCCGAACGCGGTTGGTATTGGCGTAACGAACTGGCATGGCAATACCGTGCAGGACACCAAATCTATGCCGCCCTCGATGCAGGACACGTCGCAGGTGCATCTGCGCAATACCTTGTAGGCAAAAACCTAATGGGTGCCGCCATCGGCGTACGCGGGCAATTCCAAAAAGGATTGAACTACGATATTTTTGCCGCCAAGCCCGTCCACAAACCCCAATACTTCCAGACTGCCAACAAAGTGTATGGATTTAATGTTAGCTGGACGTTCTAAACAACCAAGCAAATAGCAACTAAACAGCAAACAATTGATAAACAGGAAAACGACATGGCGATTGTATCCGTTAGCGAAGCCGCGCGACTGGTGGGCAAAAGCCGTCGCACCATACAGCGCGACATTGCCGCAGGTAAATTAAGCAAATGCGACAATGGCAAGAAGCTAGACACATCAGAGCTTATACGAGTTTACGGCTCACTTTTAAACGCGCCAAATGACGCGGACAAGAATGCGCACATGACACAGGATGTCGCCCCCAATATTCCACCTAATGTCGCAGAAATGCGCATCCGTTTAGCCGCATTGGAAGCCGAAAATGCTGCCCTCAAAGACCATTTAGGTAGCCTAAAACAAGCCATGCTGCTCTTAGAACATAAAGAGCAGCAAACCAGCACCGAAACAACCCAACAACGCAAATGGTGGCAGTTCTTTAAAAAAAGCGCGGATTAAACAGAATAAGCCCCACTTTAAACCTAGACGCAGGATAGGCAACAGGTGCCAAAAACACCGCTATTTACTTATATCGCACCAGCTCCATTATTTATTGTGGAATGACAAAACCACGGTGTTTTGTCGGCGAAAGCCTATCCTGCGTCTAGGCTAAATATTGCGTAACAACAAGGAAACGGAATAAAACGGATGAGATTTAGGTCAAGACTTTGGTTAAAAACGGACAATAACGTACAAAACAGGTCAATTTAGGACAAAACTAGACAAGAAATGGTTAAAAATGGGACAAAATTGAGTCAATATTTGACTGAAATGCGCCAATTTGAGACACGAATGCGCAACCAACAAAATCACAACCTTCTTGGGTTACCTGATAACTAAATGATATAATTGTAAAATTATTTATTCAAATGGGGAGAGCTGCCTATGCAACCAACAGTAAACACTATCCCAACAGGCTCTATCCGTACTTTCGGCGATTACGGCGTAAAGTACATTGTCGGCACACCTGCTAAACAACTCCCTGATGGCGATTGGCTCGTAAATATTGAGCTGCCTGAAAGCGGAGAACACACGCAATACAAACTTTCCCATATTGTCCAAGACCCGAAAGCTGCATAATGTACGCAATTTCTTTTGACTTGGTGGTTGCCGATACCGCCGAAAAACACCCAAAAGGCGTTTCACAAGCCTATGCGGATATTGGCGCTACTCTACGCAAATTCGGCTTTGAGCGTGTGCAAGGAAGTTTGTACACCTGCCAAGATGAGAATATGGCTAACCTTTTTTCTGCCATCTCTGCGCTGAAACTGCTGCCTTGGTTTCCTGATTCCGTCCGTGATATTCGGGCGTTCCGCATTGAACAATGGTCGGATTTCACAGGATTTGTGAAGTCTTAATCCGCTGAATAGTTCTCCGCCTACTTTGTGAGTGGGCGGTTTTTTTTATCTGTTGTTCCAAAAGTGGCTACCCTTTGCTGCCCTTGGCGGCAATCATAACGCGCTGGGCGCGTCAAAAAGGTTTACCTTTTTCGCCGTTAGGCTATCCTGCCATAGCTAGATAATTTTTATATATTTCATAGACTTGCCTATTAGTAGTTAGCTCGGTATAGTTAAATTTAGACACGCTTATACCACCCTAGCAAACCTATATGACAAGGAAAACAATGGAAAACTTACCACCTCCCTACCCAAGTCGCAAAAATGGCTGGATTTTGCCGTTCAAAAACAAAATTCTGATGCTCCGAAGCAAAGGGTATCCGTTCTACCAAATCGCCGAAATTCTCCAACCAGAAGCCAAAAAGCATGGGCGTAAAGTTTCCGCCTCAATCGTAAGCTACTGGGTTACAACATGGCGACAACAGGAAAAGAAAGCCGAAGCAAAAAATCCCACCCCTACCCCACAGCTCGGGGAATACGGCTATAACCCATTTTTCGCCGACTGGTTGATTGGGGAGTGCCAAAATTTGCATAGGTTCGGCGATTTTGATGAAAACGGAGCGTACTTCATTCAGATTGATGACTTGTTGGATGCCTACCAAAAGCATCCCGAAATTGTGAAAAATGGCTGGAATTATCAGGAAATACACGCCATTTTGGAACGCTGGGCGAGCCATCGGATGGCTTGGGATGGGTTAGATTTTTTAAAAAAACGCGAAAAAAACGGCTGACTGAAAAACCGCCGCCCCGAACAAGAAAGTTTGGTATTCGGGGCAGTTTATTTTTTAAATAGCGATTGCTGGCGCACAGAGATGGTTTAAGACGCTATTTGTTTGGTACAAGGTAGGGTTCTAGGATGGATGATATTAAATGCCATATACGGGCTTTCTAGGTGCCTTTACGGCGATTTACCGATTTTAGGGGAGATGCGGGATAACAAAATGGACGGAATAAATGGATTTGAGAGAGAGAGAGAAAAACGCGATTGGCGGTTAGAGAAAAGTAAAAATGGTTGAGCAGCACGAATTTTACTATTGTCGTCTATGCTCGCCCTACTGCTTTTTGCAGACCTAAACGGTAGGGCTAAGGTAATGGTTAAGGCAGCCTGAAAAGTGGGGCTTTAAAACAATCCTCCCATTGCGGTTATTGAGTTGAGGTTATGCTGTGAGTGAATGGGGTAGCAGAGGTTAAAAATATTTCCATCGCGGGTATGCGCATGAGTGTGAGTGTGAGTGTGTTAAAAGAATAAGTTAAAACGCGCGCGCGTGTTACGGTTTGCGCAGGGCGCATGGATAAAGGAACGTAGGTGGGCTTGTGTACCTGAAATGACGAGTTTGGTGTACCTGAAATGACGTGCCAAAATGCCGAAAATGTACCTGAAATGACGTGCCATGTACCTAGAATGACGATAGTTTTGTACCTAGAATGACGATAAATTTGCGTACCTGAAATGACGATATTACAATGCGGTTTTTCATCAACAAAAGTGCCCCCAAGCGATGCGTGAACATCAACAAGGGGGCGTATGATTAACCTACTGACCTAGGCAACCACATGACACATTCTAAACAAAGTGCCCAAGATATTCTAGCGGCACGCATGGCAGAGATTGCCAAAAAAAATCCCAATAACACCCAAAGGCAGCCTGAAAACCAGCAACAGGGCACGGCTGTTGTTCAATCCCATTTATCCCCCAAACGCCATCCCAATGCCGATTTCTTTGTAATTGATGTATTTGATGCTTCGCTCAAAGATGATTTAGCCAGCATGGAGCATTCGATTTTTGCGCTGAAAAATGGCGATACTCGGAATAGGTTTTATGAACATAATGGAAACACGATTACCATTATGCCAAGCTCATTTGGTTGCGCCACGATTTACGATAAAGATGTTTGGATTTACTGCATTTCTGCTTTGATAAATGCTCAAAATAACAACGAACCCATTAACCGTGTTGTGCGTTTTACGGCTTATGATTTTCTTGTTTCCACAAACCGAAATACCAGCGGAAGATACTATCAACTGCTCCGTGAAGCATTGTTTAGGTTAGCGGGTACGAGAATTATAACCAACGTAAAAACAGGGAATTACCGATTAGAAAGCAACTTTGGGCTTTTGGATAAGGTAGATATTATTTACAAAGACGAAACAGACGAAAACAGCCCAATTATTGCGATTGAAGTAACCCTGCCTGATTGGCTGTTTCGCTCTATTGAAGCGAAGCAAGTTAAAACCATATCGGCGGATTATTTCAGGCTGCGTAAACCGCTGGATAGACGCATTTATGAGCTATGTGCCAAACATTGCGGTAAGCAAAAAGAATGGCACATTTCTCTGGAAATATTGCATAGGAAATCAGGCAGTATGGCAACGCTGCGCCGTTTTAGGCAGGCGATTAAAGAGTTGATTACCAGCAATGATTTGCCTGATTACCGACTGACTTATGATGATAAGAAAGATGTGTTGAGGGTACGGAATCGGGATTTGTTTAAATTTTTCAAAGCACAATAGGCAGCCTGAAAATGGAATTTAGTGTTTTCAGGCTGCCTAAATG
>CAUVGV010000026.1:0-16450 GCA_963551505.1 uncultured Kingella sp. | reverse complement strand
CTTTTCTTTGGCGAAGCAAAGAAAAGTAAGTGCCCCGCTGGCACGAAGCGCATGGCTAAAACTATACCCAAAGCCAGCCACAAAGCTCCAACCCATTTTTCAGGCTGCCTCAATGGTTATTACAAAAAATATCAGGCTGCCTTATCCCTTGCCAAATCCCCAATATCCGCTATAATGCGCGACTTCATTGGCGGGTCTCCTCGCATGGCAATTTTGAGCAACGGGTCAGGGGCGGAAGCCAGCAGCCCACTTGAAAAAGCCAGTGCCGAGGGTCAGGCTCGCCACCCCATACACACAATCCTGTTTCCCCGCGAAACAGGATTTTTCATCATTAGAAGACAGCCTGAAAATGCCCCCACTCCACCTCGCCATCGTTGGGCACACCAACACAGGCAAAACCTCCCTGCTGCGCACCCTATTGCGCGACAGCCAGTTTGGCGACGTGCAAAACGCCGCCGCCACCACGCGCCATGTGGAAACCGCCAGCATCAACATCCAAGACCAACCCCAAATCCAACTCTACGACACCCCCGGCTTGGAAGATGCAGGTGGCGTATTAGACTGGCTGGAAGCCCACACCACCGCCCAACAAGACGGCATCGACCGCATCAACCAATTTCTCGCCAGCCCCGCCGCCCAAAGCGACTACGCCCAAGAAGCCAAAGTGCTGCGCCAGCTTATCCACAGCGACACCGCGTTATACGTGATTGACGCACGCGAGCCCATCCTCCCCAAATACAAAGACGAACTCACCATCCTATCGTGGTGCGCCAAGCCCATTATGCCCGTGTTCAACTTCACACTCGGCAGCGACCTTACCGCATGGCAAGCCACCCTCGCCCGCCGCAATCTGCACGTTATCAGCAGCTTCGACACCGTCGCCTTCGATTTCAACGGCGAAATCCAGCTTTGGCACAACCTCGCCACCATGCTCCCCAACCGCCAAATCATCGACCAACTCATCGCCCATCGCCAACAAGAATGGCAACAGCTCAACCAAACCGCCCACCAAATCATCGCCGAAAGCCTGATTAACATCGCCGCCTACGCCCACAGCAAACCCGACAGCGAAGCCCTAGAAACCGCCCAAGCCACCATGCAAAACACCGTTCGCCAACACGAACACCACACCCAACAACGCCTTAGCCAACTCTACCGCTTCTATCAAAGCGACTGGGCAAGCCCCACCCCCTCCGCCATCCAAGCATTCAGCCAAGACCTGTTTGATGCCGAGCAACTCAAAGCCTACGGCATCCGCACCGGCAAAGGCGCAGCCGCAGGCGCACTCATCGGGCTGGGGCTAGACGCGCTCACCCTCGGCACATCGCTCGGACTAGGCAGCGCAGTCGGCGGCATCATCGGCGGCATCGCCACCAACTGGCAAAGCCTGTACCACAAAATTAACGGTACCGACACCCTCTATATTGACAACCCCACGCTCACCCTGATTGCCGCCCGCGCCCTCGCCCTGCTCACCCTGCTGCAAACGCGCGGACACGCCAGCCAAAGCCCCATCGCCCTGCAACACCCCGCCGCCCCGCCGTGGCAGCCTGAAAACCTGCCCGACCTGCTCAAAAAAGCCCGCGCCCACCCGCGCTGGTCCAGCCTAAACGGCGAGTTCAACAGCAAAAGCAAAATCCCCGCCGTTGAAAGCCTAGCCCAACAGCTCAGCCGAATCAGCAGCCCAATCAGCCAAAGTCAGCCTGAAAATGAGCAAAGCGAATTTCAGCGAAGCTAAAACGAATGCAACGAACATGGAGCGGCGGCTCGCCGCCCTATTCCACCTTTTCAGGCTGCCTATGGTTTCGCCAACCGCGATGAATACATATTGATTAAAGGCAGCCTGAAAACCCTTTCCCCCCAACCATCGCCTTATTTTTGCCAGCGCAGGCGTTTCGCCGCCTACCACGAGCAGGAAAGGGGCTGTTTATATTGAGTTTGCGAAACGGATTTTGTGTCAGAAAGCAGGCTACGCAAGGCGCATACCGCAGCAAGGTTGAACACCTTGCGAGGATAGGCAACGCAGCAGAGCCTGTTTTCTGGCACAAAAGCCACCGCAAGACCCAATATAAATAGCCCCGCTACCCCTGCACCCCACGCGCAAACCCTTTCAGGCTGCCTAACGCCCATCCCCGCGCCCATAGGATGGCAAATCGTTGCCCCCCTTTCAGGCTGCCTCCACCCTCCAACCATCTCCCAACCCAAACCACCATGTCCCACCTTATCCCCAACCTCCAAGCTGTCCAAAACCAAATCGCCCAAGCCGAAGCCCAAACCCACCGCCCCGCCCACAGCGTGCAACTCATCGCCGTCAGCAAAACCTTCCCCGCCGATAACATCCGCACGCTGTATCAACACGGGCAACGCCACTTCGGCGAAAACTACATCCAAGAATGGCACGACAAAACCCACCAGCTTGCCGACTGCCCACACATCATCTGGCACATCATCGGCAATGTGCAATCCAACAAAAGCCGCCTTGTCGCCGAACACGCCCACTGGCTGCACACGCTAGACAGCGAAAAACTCGCCCGCCGCCTCAGCAACCAACGCCCCGCGCAGCTGCCCGATTTGCAAGTGCTGATAGAAATCAACATTTCAGGCGACCCAGCCAAACACGGCATCGCGCCCGAAGAACTGCCTGCGCTTGCCCAAGCCATCGCCCCCCTGCCCCGCCTCAATTTACGCGGACTAATGTGCGTCGCCAGCCACACGCCCAACCCCACCGAGCTGCGCCAACAATTCAACCAAATGCACAGCCTGCTCGCCCAACTGCAAACCATCGCCCCCCAAGCCGACACCCTATCCATGGGCATGAGCAGCGACATGACCCTCGCCATCGAATGCGGCGCAACCATGGTGCGCATCGGCAGCGCGATTTTTGGCAAACGCGATTACCCAGCAGCCTGAAAACGTTAAAAACAAGCCAAACCGATTTTCAGGCTGCCTTAAATACACAAAAGCAGCCTGAAAACCCATCCCCCACTTTCAGGCTGCCCCACTCTCTAAACCATAGCACCAAAAATTCTAAACCCACCCCCCCCATTCCATTACAAACCCACCCGTTCAACACCACACAAGGAAAAACCATGTTTAAACAAACACTTTTAGGCTTCTCCGTTGCCGTTCTTCTCGCCGCTTGCGGCAAAGGCAGCGATGCCCCCGCCGCATCCGCCGTTGCCCCACAACCCGCCGCCTCCACCGCATCAAGCGCAGACACAGCCAGCAGCAGCAACCTGCTAGACAAAATCAACAACAAAGAAACCCTCCTCGTTGGCACTATGGGTACCTACGCCCCGTTCACCTACCACGAAAAAGACGGCAAATTAACCGGTTACGACGTAGAAGTAACCCGCGCCGTCGCCGCCAAACTCGGCGTGCAAGTAGAATTTAAAGAAACCCCATGGGATGCCATGATGGCAGGGCTCAAAGCAGGACGCTTTGACATCGTCGCCAACCAAGTCGCCCTCACCTCGCCCGAGCGCCAAGCCATGTTTGACAAAGCCACGCCATACAGTTGGAGCGGCAAAATGCTCGTCGCCCGCGCCGACCACGCCGATGTCGCCAAACTAGAAGACATCAAAGGCAAAAAAACCGCCGTGATGCTCGCCTCCAACTACGACGAAGTCGCCAAAAAAATGGGCGCAGACCTCGTCCACACCGACACCATGGCGCAAGGCCTGCTTATCGTGCAGCAAAAACGCGCCGAGTTCACGCTCAACGACGAACTCTCGCTGCTGGACTACCTGAAAAAAGACCCCAACTCAGGCTTAAAATCCGTATGGCGCACCCCCACCACCGAAAAACTGGGCGCAGGCTTGGTAATCAACAAGGGCAACGACGAAGCGCTCGCCAAAATCAACGGTGCCATGGAAGAGCTCAAACAAGACGGCACGCTGAAAAAACTCGGCGAACAATTCTTCGGCGAAGACGTGAGCGTGCATTGATTGATGGATGAATAGCAAACAGTCGGGTATTGATGCCCGACTTTTTTTGCGGCAGCCTGAAAACATAGCGCGACATCGCCAGAAGAAAACCCAAGCCGCGCCATCCATTTGGGATGCCAGCGCACGGCTTGCAAGCAAGCCGTAAGAGGCGCGGGGCAAGCATTTCAGGCTGCCACCATCCCGCCCGCGTTGAGGCAGCCTGAAAGCATGGCAAAGCCTGCAACCAATGGCGCATTAGTGGCTTGCCGACACCTTGCCGCCCATACACCTAGCCCATTCAATTTTCAGGCTGCCTTATCACAAACAAAAAGCAGCCTGAAACGCATCCAAACGTTTCAGACTGCCTATTGTTTACTCCCCGCGCCTATTCACACTTCAACGCGCTCACCCGCGCAGGAAAATCGCGCTCGGCTACTTTGCACATTTCCACGCGCTGCGTAGGGGTCGCCGCAGGCAAGGCTTGCACCAAAAATTTCACCACTTCGCGCGCAGGCGTAGCCGCTGTTTGGTCGGCTTTGGCAAAACACGCATCGGCGCGTTTGAAATAATGCTGGCACTCGGCGGGCAGTTGGTCGTAGGTAAGCGGTTTAGCATGGCTGATGCCGTGGTAATGCGCTTGGGACAATGCGCTTGCGCTCAATAGCAGGGCGAAAAGCAGGGGTTTGTGGGTTTGCATGATGTTGTTCTCGCGGGTAATGAAAGGCGCGAATTATACGCTGATGTGCGCATTATCGGCAGCCTGAAAGACGATTGTGCAATAAGGCGTTGTTGACGTTTGTTCCATTTTGCGGTTTCAGGCTGCCTTTGAGATTGGGCAAACGTTCCCAACCGCGTGCGCAGCCAAGCTGTACACCCTACACGCATTGTTCAACCTACACACGTTTTTCAGGCTGCCCTATTCAGTTGAATTAAGGCAGCCTGAAAACATTGCACACGCTGTAACCGATGGCGCGTTGTTGGTTCGCCAACATCTTGCTAACCAATCAAACTCTGTTAAACATCACGTCATTTGGCGACGAGCCGTCGCCACTCCATTTTGGGTTTCAGGCTGCCTTTGAGATTGGGCAAACGTTCCCAACCGCGTGCGCAGCCAAGCTGCACACCCTACACGCATTGTTCAACCTACACACGTTTTTCAGGCTGCCTTTGTTCATCCCACAAAGGCAGCCTGAAAACCATTATCCGTGCATCAATCTTTCTGTGCTAAACAGCAAATGTCGCCCCGCTGCGGCTGGATAATGTACGCACTTCACATCAACGCCAGCGCATTCAAACACTTCTCGCGCAGCCCGTTTTGCGGGGTGAGCGTGAGGCTGGGCAGTTCCAGCGTGTAGGGCGCGCCTGCTTTATCGGCTTGCAGCACGCGGTGGGCAAGCAGGCTGGCGAGTTTGTCGGGGGGCGTGCCTGCGGGGTAATCCTGATACGAAATGATTTCGCTGTGCACGGCGGGCGGCGGCTCGTCAAACACTTTGTCCATCAATTCGCCGCGCTTGGCGTAGTTTTTCCATGCGATGTGTTGCAGCGATGCGCCGTTGATATGCGGCTTTAAAAAGGCAATGTCTTCGCCGTGCATGCCTGCGCGTTGCGGGGTTTGCTCGGGGTCGGGCACATCGTGCGTGCCAAAGTCGCTGTGCGCCAAGGGCGCGGGATAGACTACGGCTTCGGTGTGCCACTCGGCGCGGCATTCGGCATGAAACATCCCAAACGGGGCGGATGTTGCCAGCCGCAGCAGCAGCGGTCGGGGAAAATAGCCGCGCCGTTGCACGGGGATGCGCCACCGCATCGGCTCGCTTTTCAGGCTGCCTGAAAGCTGGCAACGCTGCCATGCGCCGTGGTCGGCTTCGCTGTCTTCGTCCACCTCTTCGCGCGATTCGCTGCGCCACCAAAACACGCGGGCGCGTTTGCCCGAATGCTCGGTGCTGATTTCGGCTTCGGCGGTGTCGCCTGCGAACACTTCGCCTTCATAGCGAATGGTTAGATGCAAGCCAAGCAGTTGGCGGCGCGTCATCAGCGCGGCAATGCCGATAAACGCCAGCACCCAAAAGCAAATCGCATACGCCACGTTCACTTGATAATTAACCGCGCCCACCCAAATCGCCACGCTCAACAGCGTCATGCTGATGCACAGCTTGGTGGGGCGCAGCGAAACGTGTCGCCCTGCGATGCTGCGCTCTTCTGCCAGCAGCAGCGTTTCTTTGGGCTTGCGGTTAAACAGCGACATTTTCGGCAATTTCCATCAAGGCGTGGCTGCTGTTTTGCTGTTGCAACGACTGCAATCTATGGTTGCCCACGGGCACCCACACCGCTTTCACATCTTCGGGCAACACAAAATCGCGCCCATCCAAAAACGCCCACGCTTTTGCCGCGTTGGCAATCGCCAAACCCGCGCGCGGGCTTAATCCCACCGCAAACAGCCCCGCGCGGCGCGTTGCCGCCACTAAGCGGAAAATATAATCCGCCACCGCTTCCGATAGCGTGATGGCTTGCACCTGCTCTTGCCATTGCAACAAGGTTTCGGGCGATCCAACCGCTTGCAGCTTGGGCAGCAGCTTGCGCCTATCACCCTGAAAATAAAGCTGCTTTTCTGCCTCGGCAACGGGATAACCCATGCTCAACCGCATCATAAAGCGGTCTAGCTGGCTTTCAGGCAGCGGAAACGTGCCAAGCTGTTCAGATGGATTTTGCGTTGCCACCACCAAAAACGGGCGTGGCAGGCGATAAGTGCGCCCATCCACCGACACTTGCCGCTCCTCCATCGCTTCCAGCAACGCCGATTGCACTTTGGGCGAAGCGCGGTTGATTTCATCCGCCAGCACAAATTGGTTGAACACAGGGCCGGGGTGAAATTTGAAGCTGCCTTCGTTGGGCTGGAACACGTTGATGCCGAGCAAATCGGCGGGCAGCATATCGTTGGTGAACTGCACGCGCTGGTATTTCAGCCCCAACACGGCGGCAAGGCTGGTCGCCAGCGTGGTTTTGCCCACGCCCGGCACGTCTTCCAGCAAAATATGCCCGCCTGCGAGTATGCAAGTGAGCAATTGTTTTAACACGGTTTGTTTGCCAAGAATGATGGCGTTGAGTTGTTTGAAAACGGGGGCAAAGGTGGGGTTGGGCATGGTGTTCCTTTTGGGGATTGAGGTTAGGGAATAGGTTTCAGGCTGCCTTGGTCGGGTTGCATAGGCGTTGATGCAGCCTGAAAAGTAGTTGAGTCGTTTGAGGCTTTCAATGTGAACAGCATCCATAAAACGTTGCGTGGTGTCCTAAAAAGTAGGCTACACCGCGATTCCCTCTCCCGCTGGCGGGGGAAGGTTAGGGTGGGGGTGGCTATTTAATCCACCTACCACCCTCATCCTAGCCTTCCCCCGCAGGCGGGGGAAGGAACAGATAGCAGAATGTTTAACTTATGCGGTTTTTCAAAAACGTTTTCAGGCTGCCTTTGTTGCATCACTCGGCGATTGAGGCAGCCTGAAAAGCCTGCGCAGCAGCCATTTAAACAGGGTAAACAGCGGAAACGACAACACAAAACACAGCAACACCTGCCCCAAGCCACTCAACGTTTTAAACGACAGCGGCACCACTCGGTTATCCGCCGTAATGCGGTATCGCTGGGACGATTCAAACCATTCGTTGTTCACATACAGCTCAAACGTGTCAGGCGCAAGCGGCTGCAAGCGGAAGTATTCGCCGTATTCATCGTTTGCCACATAAACCTCGCGCACCAGCGTTTCATTGCTTTGCCAGCGATTAAGCGCAACAGGCAGCACCTCACCCGCCGTGTTGCGCACCAAAACGGAAAAGCGCGGATGAATTTCGCTGCCCTGCGTGTATGGCTCAGCGGGCAAATGGCGGAAAACCAGCACCAGCGCGAGCATCAGCGCATACCATGTGATGATGTGCGCGGCGGCGTTGAGCAGTTTGAACAGGGCGGTGATAAGCAAGGGGCGTGGGGGCATTTTCAGGCTGCCTTAACGGGGGCGACGGCGGTTTCGCTGGTGTTTGCGGCGTGTAAAGCAGCGTGGGCGCGGTTGATTTGCTGGATGATGCGTAGCAGGAGCAAGGCGCAGGTAATCTGGCAAACGCTGCTGAATATGATGGCTGTATTTGCCACAATGCTGGTGTTAAGTGCATTAAGCAATTCTGGCGCGATGATAGTGATAAAGCTAGTAATAGAAGCTCCTTGTGCGCCATGTATCGCATAGAACAAGGCGATTTGCCCACCTATCCGACCGATTAAAAATGTTACCCACCAGCAGGGCAACAAGGCGGGTGCACAGTTGTGTTGAGCGCGTTTCAGGCTGCCTTGATAAAGCTGGTTCATGGCGATATAGGGCGCAACCAAATTTAAAAATGGCACAAAAAATCCACCCAATGCCCATGCGGGCGAAAAGAGCAAATTGGGGATGTGGAATGATTGCGCATTAGAATGGGCGCGAACAATCCAGCAGCCAATGAAAATGGCAGCAAGCAGGTACACGCCCTTATCAACATAATCCAATATGATTGAGGATGTTACGATTGCCATGAAATCTACATTGAGTTCGGTTAGCTGTTGATTGTTTTCTAGCGCGGCTTTAACGGGCTGCAAAACAGAAATAAATGTAAATAACGCAAATGAAGCAAATGCAATGATGCTGGCTTGAACCAGCACAAACAGCCACACCACGCCTGCAATCCATTTGTTTAACCCCGCTGCCGATTGATAGGTATAAGTTCGTTTCATCTGTATTTTCCTTTTTCAGGCTGCCTAATTGCGCTATCCAAGGCAGCCTGAAAATCATTCAATCAATCTTGATGTATTCCACCGCCAAAATCTCAATCTGCTCGCGCCCATCGGGGGTGTTGAGCCACACGCTGTCGCCCTCGCGCGCTTTAATCAGGGCGCGGGCAAGCGGCGATTTCCACGAGATTTTGTTGTGCGCGGCATCAATTTCATCCTCGCCGACAATGCGGACGGTTTGCTCTGCGCCGTTGCCGCGTTCCAGCGTAACCGTGGCGGCGAAGAATACTTGGTCGGTGGGCTCGCGCGTTTCGGGGTTTACCACCACCGCGTCTTGCAGCCGTTTGGTTAAAAAGCGGATGCGGCGGTCTATTTCGCGCATGCGGCGTTTGCCGTAAAGGTAGTCGCCGTTTTCGCTGCGGTCGCCGTTGCCGGCTGCCCAGTTCACAATTTGCACGATTTCGGGGCGTTCTTTGTTCACCAGTTGATAAAGCTCGTTTTGCAGGGCGGCGTGTCCTGCGGGGGTCATGTAGTTTTTGATTTCAGACATGGTTTTTGGCTCGGCGCGAGCGGCGCAGCAAAAAGCGTGTATTGTAGCCGAAAATGCTTTCAGGCTGCCTGCGGGATGGGGTTAGGCAGCCTGAAACGGGGGTGGGTGTGGCGAAAATGTTGTTGGAGTGGTTTTGGCGTTGTTTTTGGGTTTTCAGGCTGCCTAATCCCGTAAACAAGATAGGCAGCCTGAAAACCATCACGCGCGTTCCAACAATTCAATTCGCCGCGTAAAGCGTTGGCGCAACACCATTTGATGCGTGGCGCACAGCACGGCGGTTTGGGGCAATTCTTGCCGCAACAGTTCAAACAAATACACGGCGGAAGCATCGTCCAGCACGGCGGTGGGTTTGTCCATCGCCAAAATCTGCGGGCGGTGCAGCAAGGCGCGGGCGATGCCGATGCGCTGCTGTTCGCCGCCCGACAGGCGCGCCTGCCAATCGGCAACCGCATCCAATTCGTCATTCAGCCGCGCCAAGCCGACTTTTGCCAACGCGGCGCGGATGGCATCTTCGGGCAAGGGCGTTGCGCTGGGGTAGCTCAACAGGTTTTTCAGGCTGCCCAGCGATAAATAGGGCTTTTGCGGTAAAAACAGCACGCTGCCCGAAAGCCGCACGCTGCCGCTATCGGGCGCGGTTAAGCCCGCCAACACGCGCAGCAAGCTGGTTTTGCCCGCGCCGCTTTTGCCCTCCAGCAGCACATATTCGCCCGCGTCAATCTGCGTGTTAATTGGGCGATTGCGGCGCACAACCATCTGCTCAAACTGCACCGATGCGGCTGCGCCATCTTGGGACTGGGGCAACTCAGTTTCAGGCAGCGTGGGCACATCATCCAAGGCAGCCTGAAAATCCACCAGCCGCGACACCACCGCCGCCCATTCCATAATCCGCTTGTAGTAATCCATAAACCAGCCAAAGCCGTCTTGCACGTTGCCAAAAGCAGAACGCGCCTGCATCAGCCCGCCAAAGGTGAGCGTGTGCGTCAGATACAGCGGCAGCGCGGCGGCGATGGGGATAAATTGCGTACCGCGTTTACTGTGCCGCTCGGTTCGCCGTTCACTTGGGTTAAACCTGTTGCACCGCGCACCACTTCAACGTGGTCATAAATCGCCATGTCATACAGGCTTTGCGCATCGCGATAAGGGTTTCCCGAAGAGCCTGCCACGGTGGTGGCGATGCCGTCTTCTTCAATTTGGTCCACATAAAAACCGCGCGATTGGAAACGATAGCGCCCTGATTCGCGCAACACGTTTACGCCTGTGGTGGTTTTGAGCGCGTCTTTCAGGCTGCTGATGCCGCGATCGCTTAACTGGGTTTTGGTAATCACGCTCACCGATTGCGGCGTTTCCTTGGGCGAAAGTGCCAAGCCTGTGGTGGTTTTCATCGCCGAAGTGGTGTAGCTGTCTTTGTTTTCGGTGCGCGTGCTGCGATTGACGGCAGACACGGTAACGTTTTGCAATGTTTGCGTTTGCGCGCTGCCCTCGGCTGGCGCAGCGGCGGCGGTTTCATCTGCGGCTTGCGCGGCTAGGCTAAACAAAGCAGCAGACACGCTGGCGGAAAGCCATGTTTTGCGGATGGTCATGTTTTTCTTTCAAAAAGTGAAGGTTAAAAAAGATTAGAGGGTACTAAGAATCTGTTTCAAGCAAGCGGCTGGCGCAAAAACTTTAAACAGCTTTTAAAAAAAAAAGCGCAAAATTTATACTTTGCTTTGGTTAATTATTGATAATGATTCGTAAAATATTTTTTGTTGCTCCGTTTTCAGGCTGCCTCAAATTTACGTTCCGTTACAAATGGTGTAACATTCGCGCTCATTTCGCATTTTTATCGCACGACAACGGCACAACCGTTGCCCGATTTGATAAAGCCGCCGTTTCCAAACGAGACTGCCCCTTTGTCAGCTAGGTGAAAATCAACCCGTTCTCTAATCTTTTGAAAGCAAAGGAAACCTCATGAAAGTTTATTACGACAAAGACGCTGATTTATCCCTTATCAAAGGCAAAACCGTTGCCATTATTGGCTATGGCTCGCAAGGTCATGCGCATGCTGCCAACTTGAAAGACAGCGGCGTAAACGTGGTGGTGGGCTTGCGCCAAGGCGCATCTTGGAACAAAGCGGTGGCGGCAGGTTTTGACGTGCGCACCGTTGCCGAAGCCACCAAAGCGGCGGATGTGGTGATGATTCTGTTGCCCGATGAAAACCAACCGCTGGTTTACAAAAACGAAATCGCGCCCAACTTGAAAGATGGCGCAGCCTTGGCGTTTGCCCACGGCTTCAATATTCACTACAACCAAATCGTTGCGCCCAAAGGTGTTGATGTGATTATGATTGCGCCCAAAGGCCCAGGTCATACCGTGCGCAGCGAGTTTTTGAAAGGCGGCGGCGTGCCTTCGCTGATTGCAGTTCACCAAGATGCAACGGGCAAAGCGCGTGATATTGCCTTGTCTTACGCGGCGGCTAACGGCGGCACCAAAGGCGGCGTGATTGAAACCGACTTCCGCCAAGAAACCGAAACCGATTTGTTCGGCGAGCAAGCTGTGTTGTGCGGCGGCTTGGTCGAGCTGATTAAAACAGGCTTTGAAACCTTAACCGAAGCGGGCTACGCGCCTGAAATGGCTTATTTTGAATGCCTGCACGAGATGAAGCTGATTGTGGATTTGATTTACGAAGGCGGCATCGCCAACATGAATTACTCCATTTCCAACAACGCGGAATTTGGCGAATACGTTACAGGCGGCGAAGTCATCAACCAACAATCGCGCGAGGCGATGCGCAATGCTTTGAAACGCATTCAATCGGGCGAATACGCCAAAATGTTTATCACCGAAGGCGCAACCAACTACGCCAGCATGACCGCGCGTCGTCGCCAAAACGCAGCGCATCCTGTGGAGCAAATCGGCGCACAACTGCGCGGCATGATGCCTTGGATCAGCAAAAACAAATTGGTGGACCAAGATAAAAACTAATCTGCGTTAATCAATTAGGCAGCCTGAAAAGACAAAACCGTTTGGTGTTCTGCCAAACGGTTTTTTATTAGATAGGGTGGGTTTCAGGCTGCCCAATCTATCAGCTACGTTTGATGCTACTGCCTCTCCCCTACGTTCAGCCGAACGGAGCATTCTTTTTTCGGAAACAAGCGTGCGCTTGTCCGACGACGTGCACAGCACGGCTAGTTCGCACGCGCCGAAAAAAGGATGCGCAGTGAGGGAAGTCTGCGAAGCAGACCTGCACGTCGGGGTCGCCTTTCTTTTGCTTACTTTTCTTTGGCGAAGCAAAGTAAGTGCCCCGTCGGCACGAGACGCATGGTTAAAGCTGCGTTCAAAGCTAACCACAATGCACTAATCTTGTTTTAGCTTCGCAACTCCGCTGCGCTCCGCAGGCTGCCTCTGGTGTTTTCCATTTTCAGGCTGCCTATCCTATTTCGTATCCATATTCCGCGCATTTCACCCCCATGCTAGACATCATCATCCCGTGCTACAACACCGCCCACACCCTGCCCCGCGCCGTGCAAAGCTGCCTCAATCAACCCGAAGCCAAGCAAATCTGGCTGATAGACGACGCTTCAACAGACGACACTTGGCAAACGATTGGGCAGCTGCAACAGCAGTTTCCGCACAAAATCCAAGCGTTCAGGCTGCCTGAAAACCGAGGCGCGGCGCAGGCGCGCAATTGGGGCGCGCTGCAAAGCCGAGCTGAGCTGATTGCCTTTTTGGATGCAGACGATGAATACCAACAGGGCGCGTTAGCCGCCGCCTGCTTTGCCTTTGCAAAATTTGATTTTTTGGGGCTGATTCGCCTGCGCTTGCAAGCCGTCGGGCTGCCTGAACACTATTCGTCGCACCCCGATTTTGCGCGCGCATGGCACAGCGTGCAGATGACGGTGGGCGGCAACACGGTGTTTCGCCGCGTGTTTTTCTTGGCGTGCGGCGGCTTTCCGCATGATGATTTGTTCCGCCGGCTTGGCGGCGAAGACGGTGCGCTGGGCTTGGCGACGGTGGGCAGCAGCGTGGTGGGCACTTTGTTTGACGACAACGAGCCTGCGGTTTTGCATTATTGGCGCGATGATATTCATGCCGCGCATTTGCTGGATGCGATTTTGTTTAACCAAAATCCGCGCCATGTGACGGCACATGATATACAGCGCGCCAACCAAGTTACCCAGCAAATCCAGCAGCAATTAGGCAGCCTGAAAACCATTTTGGCTGCGCCGCAAACGGGGGTGATGCCTTTGCTGGTGAGCCGCGCTGATGCAGCCTGAAAAGCTGTTTACGACTTGCTGCGGATGTTGTTTTTCTTTTTTCAGGCTGCCTATTGATGAAGAATTCGTTTGTTGTGCTGTTGGTTGTTTTGCCGTTGCTGGCGTTGTTGTTGCTGATTTGGGGACTGCGACGGCGCAAGCGAAATCCGTTTTTAGCAAAGCATCCCAAGCTGCCTTATCTGCGCCGTCCGTTGATGACGGCAACGGAAATGGATGTGTACATCACGCTGTTGGAAGCGCTGCCCGATTACATGATATTCAGCCAAGTGCAGGCTTCGCGCGTGTTGGAAGTGCCCAAAAGCCGCGAAACGTATTATTGGTTTAATTTTGTGAGCCGTTTGAGCTATGACTTTGTGATTTGCCGCGCCGACAGCACGCCGATTGCGGTGATTGAGGTGGACGACCGAACGCACGAATTGCCCGAGCGGCAAGAGGCGGATAATCGCAAAAACAAGGCAACGGAGGCGGCGGGTGTGGCGGTGATTCGCTGGCTAGTGGGTGAAACGCCAAGCCATGAAGAGATTGCGAAGTTGATTCGGCGGATTGACAGGAAAAGCGATTAGCGGGCGCGGCGCAGGCGGTTGACGGGGGACAACACTACGCCAAACTGCGTTTCAGGCTGCCTGATGCGGAACACATTCGGCAGCCTGAAACGCAGTTGCGCGCAGCCCGAACGGCTTACGCCATCAAACCGAGGTGTTCCAACAGGATAAACGTGCCGATGCCAATTAACACGATGCCACCAAACAGCTCGGCGCGTTTGCCGATGATGCCGTCTAACACGCCGCCGAGCTTAATGCCAATCACCGCCATCAGCGTGGTTGCCGAGCCGATGGCCAGCGCGGTGAGCCAGATGTTCACATCCAAAAAAGCCAGGCTCACGCCCACAATCATGGAATCTATGCTAGTGGCGATGGCGGTAATCAGCAGCAGCCATTTGGACGGCATGGCATCTTGGGCGGCGCCATCGTCGTCGGCTTCGGGCGATAGGCTTTCGCGTATCATTTTGCCGCCCAACACCAGCAGCAAGCCAAAGGCAATCCAATGGTCAAAGGCTTCTATATAGGGGGCGGCGATGGTGCCTGCGCCGTAGCCAATCAATGGGGTGATGGTTTCTACGATGCCGAAGGTGAGCGCGATTGGGGCGACTTGGGCTAGGCGCATTTTGCCGCTGCTTGCGCCGCGTGCTACGGCGGCGGCGAATGCGTCGGCAGACATACTGAATGCGAGTAGGGTGGTGGCGAGTGGGTTCATGGTTGAACGGTATGATTGCTATGGGAAAAAGGCGCGGATTATACCGTTTTTGGGGTGGTGTTTGGGGTGGGCAGCCTGAAAATGGGGGGGGGCGTGGTTTAAACAGGGGGCGTTGTTTTCAGGCTGCTTTTGTGGGCGGAAATTTTTGCCAAACCTGCAACCGATGGAGCGGTGGCGGCTCGCCGACATTTTTGGCAACAGTCGTGCTTTGTTTAATAAGCTATTTGGCGATGAGTTATCGCTGTTCCATTGAGGCAGCCTGAAAATAATGTTTGATGTGGTTTAAACGTGAGCCATTGTTTTCAGGCTGCCTTGTAAACCGCGTGCGCAGCAAAGCTGCACGCCCTACGGTTGCTTGGTTTCAGGCTGCTTTTGTCGGCAATAAGCAAGGGCATTTTAGCGGCGAGCCGTCGCCATTCCATTTTCAGGCTGCCTTTGGCTGGGGGGCTGCGTTGCCATCGTTGCCATTAAAACGTTTTTTCCAGCAGTAAATTCAGGCTGCTTTTGTGGTAGGAAAACAGGCTGTTGAAGTTGCTGTGTTGTTTGCGCCATTGGTAGTTGAGTTTGGGGGTGATGCCTTTGATGTGCCAGCCGCGTTTCCAGAGCATGAGGCTGGCGGTGTAGATTTCGTCTTGGCGTTTGCGGTCAAAGCGGATGGCGCGTCCGAGTTGGTAGTTGTCTTGGTAGCGGCGTTGGGACACGGATGCGCTGATGTGGCTGGATAGGTCTTTGTTCCATTCGTGCCCCCAGCCGATGCGGTAGCCGTTTAGGTGGTAGCTGTATGTTTTTTGGCGGGTGGTTTCCCATAGGGCATCTATGCCGCCGTAAAGGTAGTTGCGGGGGTTGATTTGCCAATAGAGCGTGCCAGATAGGGTTTTGCTGTTGCCGTTGAGTTCATGGTCACGGTGGTATTGCTGCTTGCTGATTTCGGCGGCGAGGGTGAGTTGTAGGGTGTCGGTGAGTCGTTGGGTTTTTTCGGCGCGGATGCCATGCGTGTGTTTGTAGCGGTGGGTGGCATACCATTGTTGTTCGTAAAACGGGGTGATTTTCAGGCTGCCTTGGCTGGTTTTGTGGGCATAGCCTGCTTGGATGCGGGCGGTGATGTCGTCGTAGGCGTGGTTGTCCCAATAGTTTTTGCCGTAAACATAGCCGCTGATGTGGGCGTGGTGGGCTTGGGTTAGGTTGATGTCGCGCTCGCTGCCTGCGGCGTAGCCGATGCCGTGGGCTTTTTGGGGCTGCATGGCGGGGTTTTTGATAAAGGGGGTGTTTTCTATGCGCAGGGTGGATGAGACGTTGTTTACGTTGCTTTCGTTTAGGTATTGTGCGCTGATGTAGCTGTGCCAGCCGTCGCGCTCGTGCAGGGCGTTGAGGTATTGGGCGTTGAGTGCGTGGATGTCGGCGGGCAACGCGGGGTCGGCTTGGGCAGCCTGAAATTGTTGTTGGGCGGCGGTGTTTTGGTGTTCGCGAAACAGCAATACGGCAAGTTCTACGCGCACGGGGGTTAAATTGGGGTTGCGGGCAAGGATTTGGCGCAGCAGGCGGATGGCTTCGTGGTAACGTTTTTGCTCGCGGGCGATTTGGGCTTGGGCGAACAGGATGAGATTGGGGTCGGCTTGGGGGTGGGTTTGGTATTGGGCGAGCAGCGTGGGGATTTGGTCGTATTGTTGGTTGATGGCTTGGTTGAGCTGGGCTTCTAGTGTGGCGAAATCTTGGGGTGGGTTGGTGATTG
>CAUVGV010000025.1:0-16457 GCA_963551505.1 uncultured Kingella sp. | reverse complement strand
TAGGCAGCCTGAAAATGGAAATGGCGCGGTGGTTCGTTGCCAAATGGTGTGTTCAAAAATGGCTTAACTGCTTGCTAACAATGTCGGCGAGCCGCCGACGCTCCATCACTTGCAGGCGTTGCCCAGATTTCAGGCTGCCTATATAGCAAAGGCAGCCTGAAACGCCCAACACAGCACAGCCAAACCAAAAGGCAGCCTGAAACCCATTTTCAGGCTGCCTCTTTCGCATTATCCCGCCGCTACATCCTATCCGCTGGCGCGCTCGCTTTTGCCCGCGCGGCTTGCTCTTTTTCAGCTTGTTCTTTTTCAAGCGCGCTGGGCAATTTACCCGCTTCTTTGCGCAGGGTAATCACCAGCTGCTCGCCGTCTATTTTGGCTTGCACGGTGTCTTTCCATTCACTCTCGTTCAGGTTCAGTATGGCTTGTTCAACCCCTTGTGCAAACTGCTCAATTGGAGCTTCGTTCAAAGGCGTACCGATTACATTCGTAAACGTTTTGTAGCCCTCGCGGATAAATTTCTTATCAATGCGCACTTCGCCTTGGCTTTTCAGTTGTTTTACCAGCTCCACCGCTTGCTCATCGGTCATGTTTTTGCTGATAAGCCCAGCAGGGAAGCTGCCTTCCCACTGCGCGGTGGCTTTGCTGCCGTTAAGCATGATTTGGTTGTCTTTGGATTCTAGGGTGATGCCTGTCTGCGCAAGGGCTTTGGCAAATTCTTCGCCTGCTTTTTGACTTTCGGCAGTGGACACGCAGCGTTGGCTTTGTTCTTTAAACAAGTTCGCCAAAATTTCAAAGGCTTGGGCGTTCATATCTTTAACCGCAAGATTGTATTGAATTTTTTCCAGCTTCACGGGCGGCTGCTTGTTGAGTTGAAAGCTGATGCTATCCACTTTGCTGCCGCTGGTGTACAGCACTTTGCCGTTTTGGATGGCAGCATTGCCGCTGGCTTCGGCGTTGTTTAAGCTAAATGCAACGGGGTTATCGCCTGTCATGGAAAAGGTGATGGCTTCCACTTTGCCGCTGGCTTTGCCCGCGCCCAGCGTGCTAAACGCGGGTGAATCGGCTTCGTAGCTCAGGTTTTTCATGGCAAAGTTTAATTCTGGGGCTGTTATTGTGAGACTGGGGGCTTTGAGTTTGATGTTGCTTATCGGCATGCCGTCTTTTTCTTTTTTCAACGTGAACGTGGCGGTAACGGCATCCCAAGCAACCGTGCCTTCGTTTTCTTTGAACGAGTTGGCGGGTACGACAATTTCGCTGTCTATATTGCCGCCCCATGTGGTTTTGCTGTGGATGTCAAACAGATAGATTTCTTTTTGGGTGTCGGGATTTTTGGCGTAGATTTTGGAAACCACGGTGTAGCCGCCCAAGCCGCGCTGGATGCTGTCCTCGCTGCGGAAAGTGAGTTTGAAGTCGGGGCTGCACAAATCGGGGCGGATTTCGCCTGTCCACTTCGCGCTGCCCGATAGCGCGCCCATGTTGAATTCGGCGACGTTCACTTTAAAGCGCTTGTCTTGGATGTTGAAACTGTTTTGATACGCGCTTTCCAGCTTTTTGCCTGCAACGATGTTGCCGCCAACGGCGCCAACGAGGGCGATGCCGACCGCGCTGGCGATGAGGGTTTTTTTGTTCATTTGGGTTTCCTTATACGTTGGAAGTTTGGGATAAATGACTGGTTTGAGGCAGCCTGAAATCGGGTAAACAGCGTTTTCAGCCTGCCTAATCGTCTTCTAAAATCTGCCGCGATTCGCGCTCCAAAAGGGTGATGATGTTGTCAAAATATTGCAGCGGAATGTCTTTGCCAATGCGTTCAAATTCATCCAGCGCATCCAGCAGCACATCAATAGGCTCGGCTTCCCAGCCAAACAAATTGCGGTCCAGCTCCGCGCCAATCAGCAAGCCATCGCCCGCCAACAGCAAACACCAGCTTTCCAAAAATTCCGCCAAGCCAAACGTGGCGACTGCGTATTCTGCCCATTCTTCGCGGCAGCAATCACAGGCACGCGCGGCGGATGACCAAAAACACAGCACGCCAACAGGTTCGCCGTCTTCGTCTTCTTCATGGTTAGACGGCAAAACGGCGTATTGGTCGCTGCCCGCCAATTTGAGCGCGAACACCTGCTCGTTTTGGCAAATGGTTTGGATAAATTGTTGGTAACGTTTTTCTAGGGTGGCGGTGTTTTGCAGCATGGGATTTCCTTGTTCACAGAGGCAGCCTGAAATCGGCGAAACAGGCGGGAATGTACTGGATTAAACAGGGCGGGTAAAGGGCGGGCGCGCAAAATGTGAGGCAGCCTGAAAAACTGTTCGCACGCCTGTGGCAGACACGCCAAATTTGCACAAATCGCCCCGCTAGCCCAGCCGAAATCGGGTACAATCGCCCCCATTTATCAACCCATACGAGACACATCCATGCTAGGCTTTTTTAGCAAACTGTTTAAATCAAAAACCCCAGCAACCGAAACCCCAACGCAGCCTGAAAACACCCCAGCGGCTGCGGATGTTGCCGCCGAAAACGTAATCAGCGAAGACCATGCAGGGCAGCCTGAAAACGCTGTCGCGGAAGTTGAACCAGCAGAAGCGGCGAAGCAAGCAGTAGAAAAATCAGCAGAACAGACGACGGAACAAGCAACAGAACAAGACGCGGCACAGTCCGAAACAGAAGCCGCCGCGCAGCCCGATACGGCAGCCGATGAAACCGCAAGCGTTAAAACCGTAGAACAAGAAACCGCCGCGCAAAGGCAGCCTGAAAACGATAAAACGCAACCTGAAAATGCCGAAGCCGCCCACGTTGCGCCTGAAAATAAAACGGCAGCAGTTGAAACAACAGAATTAGCGGTAGAACCAGCAGTAGAACAGGCGGTAGAACCATCCGTCGAACAGACAACAGAACAAAGCGCGCAAACTGAAACCGCAACCAGCGAAAGCGCAACCGTTGAAGCCGCAGCACCAGCAACCGCCGCCCAAGGGCAGCCTGAAACCGAACCCAGCGCAGCACAACCCAATCCCAACGAACCCACCGTGCGCAACTGGACTATGACCACCGTTGCCGAAAAACCGAATAGCTGGGCAAGCGCGGCAGAAAAAGCGCAACCTAAACCTGCGGCAGCCCAAACCGAAACCGTTGGGCAGCCTGAAAACGCGGTTAGCGAAGCAGCAGAAGCCGATGTAGTCGCGCAAGGGCAGCCTGAAAATCAAGCCTCCAAGCTAAGTGAACAGCAGCTTGAAAACACGGTTAGCGAAGCAACAGAAACCGATGGAGCAACACAAGGGCAGTCTGAAAACGTTGAAACAGAAGCGCAAGCCAAATCCGAAGCTGCAACGGTTGGGCAGCCTGAAAACGTGGTTAGCGAAGCAATAGAAACCCAGCCCAAACTCGGCTGGGCAGCCCGCTTAAAACAAGGCTTAACCAAATCGCGCAACCACATGGTCAAATCGCTGGCGGGCGTGTTTGGCGGCGGGCAGATTGATGAAGACTTATACGAAGAGCTAGAAACCGTGCTGCTTACCAGCGACATGGGCATTGAAGCCACCGAGCAGCTGATGAACGAAGTGCGCGACCGCGTGTCGCTCAAAGGGCTTAATGACGGCAACGAGTTGCGCCAAGCCTTGAAAGACGCGGTGTACGACCTGCTCAAACCGCTGGAACAGCCGCTTGCCATCCCCGCCAACGGCGAGCCGTTTGTGATTATGCTGGCGGGCATCAACGGCGCGGGCAAAACCACCTCCATCGGCAAGCTCGCCAAATATTTCCAAGCGCAGGGCAAATCGGTGATTTTGGCGGCGGGCGACACCTTCCGCGCCGCCGCCCGCGAGCAGTTGCAAGAATGGGGCGAGCGCAACGGCGTTACCGTGATTTCGCAAGCCAAGGGCGACAGCGCGGCGGTGTGTTTTGATGCGGTGGAAGCCGCCAAGGCGCGCAAAATTGACATCGTGTTGGCGGACACCGCTGGGCGGCTGCCCACCCAGCTGCACTTGATGGAAGAAATCAAAAAAGTGAAACGCGTGTTGCAAAAATCCATGCCCAACGCGCCGCACGAAATCATCGTGGTGCTGGATGCCAACATCGGGCAAAACGCGGTGAACCAAGTGGTCGCTTTTGATGACGCGCTGGGGGTAACGGGTTTAATCGTAACCAAGCTGGATGGCACCGCCAAAGGCGGTGTGCTGGCGGCTCTGGCAAGCAGCCGCGCCATCCCCGTGCGCTATATTGGCGTGGGCGAAAGCATTGACGATTTGCGCCCGTTTAACGCGAAGGATTTTGTGGACGCGCTGTTGGATTAGTTTTCAGGCTGCCTTATAGGGCGGCTAACGAGTGAACACGCGCATCCAGTAGCAAACGCACGTCAGCAGTTATCACAATAAAAGGCAGCCTGAAAACGAATCATCCGTTTTCAGGCTGCCTTATTTAGCTATGCTAGCCAGCAATACCAAATCAACGATAAGTAATACCATTAAATTGCGTACTAATGCGTGTACCCGCTTTACCCGCCACAATCGCTTCAATGTCGCTCAAAGAACCAATCACCGCCACTTTGCCTGTTTTTTCAGCAAATTCGCAAGCGGCATCTACTTTGGGCCCCATTGAGCCAGCAGGGAAGTTCAAATCGCGGAAGGCTTGCGGATGCGCTTCAAAAATCGCTTTTTGATCGGGTTTACCCCAGTTCACATAAGTTGCGTCCACGTCGGTGGCAATCACCAGCATATCGGCGTTCAAATCGCGAGCCAGCAATGAAGAGCACAAGTCTTTATCGATTACGGCTTCAATGCCGGCCAGTTTGCCTTCCGATTCATAGTAGGTTGGAATACCGCCGCCGCCAGCGCATACCACCACCGCGCCTTTTTCCAGCATCCATTTCACAGGATTCAATTCAAAAATGCGTTTGGGCAAGGGGCTGGGCACAACGCGGCGGAATTTGTCGCCGTCTTGCTTGATGCTCCAACCTTTTTCGGCAGCCAAGCGTTCGGCTTCTGCTTTTTCGTAAACAGGGCCCACGAATTTAGTTGGATTTTGGAAAGCAGGGTCGGCTTTGTCCACTTCCACTTGGGTGAGCAAGGTGGCAAAAGGCACTTCTTTGGGCAGCAAATTGCCCATTTCTTGTTCAATCATGTAGCCAATCATGCCTTGGGTTTCTGCGCCCAATACGTCTAATGGGTAGGCTTCCACTTTGTTATCAACGTGTTGATAGTAAGCTGTGCCTTGCAATGCCAGCAAGCCTACTTGTGGACCGTTGCCGTGGGCAATCACCAATTCGTTGCCTTTGTACACTTTGGAAATTTGCTCGGCGGCGATGCGAACATTTTCACGTTGGTTTTGAGCAGTCATGGGCTGACCGCGACGAAGCAAGGCGTTGCCGCCTAGTGCAATAACGATACGCATGGATATTCTCCTAAAAATACGTTCTAAAAACATTTCAGGCAGCCTGAAAATCGGTTTTCAGGCTGCCTGAGCGCTCTATTACAAGCCAGACAAAGAGGCAACCATCACAGCCTTAATGGTGTGCATACGGTTTTCGGCTTGGTCAAAAGACACGTTGTGAGCAGATTCAAACACGTCTTCGGTTACTTCAATACCGTTTGCCAATTCTGGGTATTTTTCTGCAATTTGTTTGCCCACTTTGGTTTCGCAGTTGTGGAATGCAGGCAAGCAGTGCAGGAATTTCACGCGTGGGTTGCCAGTGGCGGCTACCAATTTGCTGTTTACTTGGTAAGGCATCAATTTGCTGATGCGTTCGCCCCATGCTTCAATGGGTTCGCCCATAGACACCCATACGTCGGTGTACAGGTAATCCACGCCTTTAACGGCTTCTTCGGCGTTGTCGGTTACCAAGATGCGTGCGCCGCTTTCTTTGGCAAATTCAGCGCACATTTTTTGCAATTCTTCGGTGGGTTGCAATTCTTTTGGTGCGGCAATGCGCACGTCCATGCCCAATTTTGCACCAATCAACAGCAAAGAGTTGCCCACGTTGTTGCGCGCATCGCCCAAGTAAGCGTAGCTGATTTGGCGCAATGGTTTGTCGCTGTGTTCTTGCATGGTCAAAACGTCAGCCAACATTTGAGTGGGGTGCCATTCGTCAGTCAAGCCGTTGAACACGGGCACGCCTGCATATTGAGCCAATTCTTCCACGATAGATTGTTTGAAGCCGCGGTATTCAATCGCGTCATACATGCGGCCCAACACGCGAGCGGTGTCTTTCATGCTTTCTTTGTGGCCGATTTGAGAAGAAGTGGGGTCGATGTAAGTTACTTGTGCGCCTTGGTCGTAAGCGGCCACTTCAAACGCGCAACGGGTACGGGTAGAAGTTTTTTCAAAAATCAAGGCAATGTTTTTGCCTTTCAGGGTTTGTTGTTCTGTGCCAGCGTATTTAGCGCGTTTCAAATCGCGAGACAAATCCAGCAAGAAGCGGATTTCTTGTTCAGTGTGGTGAACCAAGCTCAGCAAATGACGGTTGTTCAGATTGAATGACATGATAAAACTCCTAATAACAAGGTTAAGGAAAACAAGGTTTCAGGCAGCCTGAAAATCATGCAGCCAACACGGTTTGCCCATTTCAGGCTGCCGATTACTGCAAATCAATAATCAACGGCATCACGCACGATGGGGCAAGTCATGCAGCGACCGCCGCCGCGACCACGACCCAATTCAGAAGAAGCAATTGCCACCACTTCTACGCCAGCATCGCGCAAGCGGGCATTGGTGTATTTGTTGCGGTCATAACCGATTACCACGCCGGGTTCCAATGCGAATACGTTGTTGGCATCGTCCCATTGTTCGCGCTCGGTGGCGTAAGCATCGCCGCCCGTTTCCACCACGCGCAATTTAGACAAGCCCAAGGCTTTTTCAACCACTTTAACAAACGATTCGCTTTCTTTGCGGATGTCCAAACCGTTTGGTTTAGATGAATCGGGGCGCAGAGAGAAGGCAGTAATGCCGCCTACTACGTCGGGATGCGTATTCACCAAATCGCGGTCGCAGAATGTGAACACCGTATCCAAGTGCATGGCTGCACGAGATTTAGGCAATGCAGCCACGATGACGCGTTCTGCCGCGCCTTGTTTGAACAAGGCTTGCGCCATTTGGGTAATAGCCTGAGCGGAGCTGCGTTCGCCCATGCCCACCAATACTACTTTATTGCCAATTGGGAATACATCGCCGCCTTCCAAAGTGGCCGCGCCGTAATCTACGTCAGGATTGCCCCACCAAACTTTTACGCCGCCGTCTTTGGTGAAGTTGGGATGGAATTTATAGATGGCTGTTGTCAGCAGCGTTTCTTGACGACGGGCCGGCCAATACATCGGGTTTAAAGTTACCCCGCCGTATACCCAGCTTGTGTTGTCGCGAGTGAATTGAGTGTTAGGAAGAGGAGGGAGAACGAAGCCTGCGCTGCCGTATGCCGCGCGAACCAAGTCTGCTGCATCGCTGTGGAAGTCTTTTGGCAAGTCAAATACGCTTACGCCGCCAATCAAGTATTCTGCTTGTTGTTTAGCAGACAAACCTTCCAGCCAAGAGCGCAATTCGTGAGAAACGTGTGCGCCTACGCTGTTGTCGGTGATTTTACGATCCAGCACCCATTTGAGTGCTTCTTTGTTTTCAAGCGTTTGAGCCAGCATATCGTGCATTTCCAGCACATCAACGCCGCGCTCGCGCATTTTATTTTGGAAATCCAGATGGTCTTGCTGGGCTTTTTCAATCCACAGCACATCATCAAACAATAGTTCATCGCAGTTCGCAGGAGTCAAGCGAGCATGCGCCAAGCCGGGGGAGCATACCAACACTTGCCTCAATTTGCCTACTTCTGAATAAACACCAGGTTTCATAATCAATCTCCTTAAGACTGGCCCTCAGGCAGCCTGAAAATGCCGCCCGAAAGCATTTCAGAAAAGTACAACTTCAATTGCTCACTTTATAGGCTGAGCTTACCTTGTGCTAAACCAACTACTGCCACAACCGCGCCGATAAACACAGCCGCAACATATAATTTTTCAATAGCAGAGAAGACCACTTGTTTGTTTTCTCGGCGCGCCCAAATGTACACAAATGTACCTGGGGCATAGAGCAACATAGACAACAGCAAGTATTGAACGCCCGCCGCATAAATCAGCCAAATACCGTAAATAGTGCCAATCCAAGCGATAACGGTGTCTTTGCCCAAATCTTGTGGGTCTTTGTCGTAGGTTTCCTTACGCATGGTCAACAGCGCGGCATAAGCAGCAGAGAACAAGTAAGGAATCAAGATCATAGAAGTCGCCAGCGCCACCATTTTTTGATAGGAACCTGTGGAGAACAAGTTCAAAATCAAGAAGATTTGCATACCGATGTTGGTTGCCCACAGCGCGTTGATTGGCGCAGCATTTTTGTTTTCACGATGGAAGAAGGCGGGAACGGTGCCATCTTTGGAAGCCACATACAGGGTTTCAGCCGCAAACAGCGTCCAAGCCAACAATGCGCCCAGCAAGGAAATACCCAAGCCCACAGAGATGAACGTTGCACCCCAAGGACCAACCACATGAGCCAAAACGTGTGCCATAGATGGATTTTCCAAACCAGCCAATTCAGGCTGCTTCATCACACCCGCAGACAATACGTTCACCAAAACCAGCAGAGACAACACGCTCAAAAAGCCCAAGATGGTTGCCTTACCCACATCGGTACGTTTTTCGGCACTGGCAGAATAAACGCTCGCCCCTTCAATACCAATGAACACCCACACGGTTACCAACATCATGCTTTTTACTTGGGTCATCACGCTGCCCAAATCAGGCGATTTTGTGCCCCAGAAGTCGGTAGTGAAAATGTCTAATTTAAATGCAAACAGCAAAATAACGATGAATGCGAAGAGTGGAATCACTTTGGCGATGGTAATGATGGTGTTGATAAACGCTGCGGTTTTCACGCCGCGCAATACCAACATGTGCATAGACCAAAGTAAAACAGATGCTAACGCGATACCCCAAACAGATACGCTGGAAGTTACTTCGTGCGTTACGGGGTCGGTGATTGTGGTTTTGAGAGCAGGGAAGAAATAGCCCAGCGTATTCATCAACAGCATTAAGTAAGCAACGTTGCCCACCCATGCGCTAATCCAATACCCCCAAGCGGAAGAGAACCCAAGATAGTTACCAAACCCTGCTTTGGCGTAGGTATAAACCCCGTTATCCAAATCGGGTTTACGGTTGGCAAGTGTTTGGAACACAAACGCCAATGCCAACATCCCCACGGCGGTAATGCCCCAACCAATCAAAATTGCGCCTACTTCTGCGCCAGATGCCATGTCTTTAGGCAATGAGAAAATCCCACCACCAATCATTGAGCCAATTACCAAGGCGGTAAGCGAACCCAGTTTTAGCTTATGGTCAGCCATTTTTATCACTCCTCAAAAAAACAGAATTTATTTGGAAACTTAAATCTTTATTCATATAATTAACCATAAAACACCGCTCCTAACCATACAAACTTCAACTTAAATAAAAATAAAAGCATAATATTTCTTTATTTGTGTGAAGTAATATACTCCTCTCATTCTTGGCAAATCTTGATGGGAATCAAATTGAATTAAGATTTTGTTGGAAACTGTTAAGTTGGCTTAATTACACGCCAATTTGTAAATATTTTGTAAAAAATACGGGCATTTTCTGCCTTTGGACACTCGTCCAACTCGCGACTATAATCGCTTTTTTCTTGCGGCCGAGTTATCCCCATGCCCCACGCTGTTCAAATCCAAACTCTATCCCATATCTACAACAAAAAAACCCAAGCCTTAGACAACATTAGCCTAGAAATTCCGCGCGGCGAAACCGTGGGTTTAATTGGGCCAGACGGCGTGGGCAAATCCACGCTGCTGTCTATTATTGCGGGCGTGCGCAAAATTCAAACGGGCAGCGTGCGCGTGCTCGGCGGCGACATGGCAAGCAAACGCGACCGCCAAGAACTATCCCACCGCATCGCCTATATGCCGCAGGGCTTGGGCAAAAACCTTTATCCCACGCTCACCGTGCAAGAAAACATTGATTTCCACGCCCGCTTATTTGGCTTAACCAGCCAAGAGCGCGCCACGCGCATTCAAAGGCTACTAGACGCAACGGGGCTTGCCCCCTTCCCCGACCGCGCGGCGGGCAAACTGTCTGGCGGCATGAAGCAAAAACTGAGCCTGTGCTGCGCCTTGGTGCACAACCCCGATTTGCTGATTTTGGACGAACCCACCACAGGCGTTGACCCGCTTTCGCGCCGCCAGTTCTGGCAACTGGTGCACGACTTGCAGCAAGAACAAAGTGGCATGACGGTTATCGTTGCCACCGCTTATATTGACGAAGCCGAGCAATTCAAACACTTGCTGGCGATGGACGCGGGGCATTTGCTTGCCAACGAGCCCACCCAAGCGGTGATGCAACGGCTGGGCGCGGCTACGCTAGAAGATGCCTACATCAAATTATTGCCGCAAGATAAGCAAGACAACGCCGCCGATTTGGTTTTGCCGCCGTTTGCGCCCGAAGCTAACGCGCCACTGGCGATGGAAGCGCATGATTTAACCAAAAAATTCGGCAATTTTACTTCGGTTGACCACGTTAGCTTTGAAATCCAAAAAGGCGAGATTTTCGGCTTTCTCGGCTCAAACGGCTGCGGCAAATCCACCACCATGAAAATGCTCACTGGGCTATTAGAGCCCACATCAGGCAGTGCCAAGCTGCTGGGCGAGCCGATAGACGCAGGCAGCCTGAAAACCAAAAAGCGCGTGGGCTATATGTCGCAAGCCTTTTCGCTATACGAAGAGCTGACCGTGCGGCAAAACCTTGAACTGCACGCCAAGCTCTATCAAATTGCCGACAGCCAAACCGCCATTGCCCAAGCCCTGCGCGATTTTGACCTATCCACCGTGGAACACACCAAGCCCGCCAGCCTGCCGCTGGGCATCCGCCAACGCCTGCAATTAGCCGCCGCCTGCCTGCATTCGCCCGAAGTGCTGATTTTGGACGAACCCACATCAGGCGTAGACCCCGCCGCCCGCGCCATGTTTTGGCGCACCCTGCTCAAACTCTCGCGCCAAGACCGCATCACCATTTTCGTAACCACCCATTTTATGAACGAAGTAGAACGCTGCGATCGCATCAGCCTAATGCACCGCGGGCGCGTGTTAGCCATGGGCACGCCCGCCGAGCTGGTGAAACAAAGCGGGCAGCCGAATATGGAAGAAGCGTTTATTTATTATTTGGAGCAAGATGCGGCGGCAACAGGGAAAATGGTTTAGGTAGCCTGAAAACGGTTAGGCAGCCTGAAAACGGTTAGGCAGCCTGAAAACCTATTTTCGGTTTTCAGGCTGCCTTTTGCTTACGCGCGAACGCTATTGGTTGAGCCTTGTTCGTTAATCAACACATTGCTTGAATGGCTTGTCTTTCCGATGCGTGTTTGAACACACCATAGGCAGCCTGAAATTCACAATGGAGCGGCGATGGCTCGTCGCCAAATGGGGGGGCAACAAGGCTTCGCAGAAACGCATTACGCTTGCTTTCAGGCTGCCTTTTAGCGATTGCATTAGATAACCCACACGCAATTCGCTTTTCAGCCTGCCTATGCCAAACCCCCACACCCATCCAACAAATATTAACAAACCCCTACACAATTCAAACAATCCACATTAGAATGATGCTTCTAGTTTAACCCCATCAGGCAGCCTGAAAACATCAAGCCGCCTGAATTTTTTGTCCAAACAACGGTTATCCACATGAAAACACACAAGAAAACCAAACTCTCCGCCACACTCATCAGCCTAGCCCTAGCGCAACACGCCGCCGCATCGGGCTACCATTTCGGCACGCAGTCGGTGGGCGCACAAAGCACCGCCAACGCCGCCGCAGCCGAAGCCGCCGATGCCAGCACGCTGTTCTACAACCCTGCGGGCCTAACCCATCTGGACGGCAAAGCCGAAATCACCGGCGCAATCAACATCGTTGCCCCATCGCTCAAATACAAAGACGCCCAAGCCACCTATTACCAAGGTGGCAACGTGCAAGGCGCAACCAGCGGCAAAATCACTAAAACCACCGCCGCGCCCCATGTGTACGGCGCATACAGGCTCAACGACCGCGTAACGCTGGGCATGGGGATGTACATCCCGTTTGGCTCCAAAACCAATTATCAAAACGACTCCGTGTTGCGCTACAACATCAAAAAACTCGGTTTAACCAGCATCGCGCTAGAACCTGCCGTTGCCTTCAAATTCAACGAGCAGCATTCGTTTGCCGTGGGCGTGATTGCCCAATATTCGGAAGCCGAGCTGACCAAATACGCCGATTGGAGCGCCGCGCGCAACGACCGCGTTCTGGCAGGCACAGCCGCCGTGTTGCAACGCATGGGCATTCCCGCCAGCGCCACCACCAACCGCGCCAATTGGCAAGGGCGCGGCGATGTAAAGGGGCACGATTGGGGCTTCGGCTACCATTTGGGCTGGATGTTTGATGTGAACAACAAATTGCGCGTGGGCGTTGCCTATCGCTCCAAAATCAGCCACAAGCTAAAAGGCACAGCCAAATGGCAACCCGCAGGCGCAGTCGTGCAAGCCCCTGCGTTGGCGAACTACATCCAATCGCCCACCACCACAACCACCGCGCTGGGCGCTGGGCGCGGCTATCTGCCCAGCGAAGACGCATCGGTGCACATCACTACGCCCGAATCGCTTTCGCTGCACGGGATGTATCGCGCCAGCGACAAACTCAATCTGTTCGGCGACATCACATGGACGCGCCACAGCCGCTTCAACAAAGCCGACCTCGTGTTCGGCAACACCAAAAACGTGGTAAACGGGCAATCCGACCGCACCACCATCACGCCCAACTGGCGCAACACCTACAAAATCGCGCTCGGCGGCGCGTATCAATACAGCGAACCATTGCAACTGCGCGCGGGCATCGCCTTTGACCAAAGCCCCGTGAAAAGCGCAGAAGACCGCCTGAACACCATGCCCGATGCTAACCGCATGTGGTTCTCGGTGGGTGCGCGCTATGCCTACAAAAAACGCCATGTATTTGATACCGCGCTGTCGTATGTGCACATCCACAGCAGCAAGTTCAACGCCCCCCGCGCCATAGGCAACGACGTGGACAGCAAAGGTGCGTCCTCCGCCAAGTTCAAAGCATCCGCCACCATTTTGGGCTTGCAGTACACCTATAAATTTGAATGATGGCGCAAAATACGCCAAAGGCAGCCTGAAAACGGTTATTTTCGTTTTCAGGCTGCCTTTTTGGTTTGTTTAAACGGCAAACAGCAAGCGTTTTTCAGGCTGAAACCTTTGCAAAACCTGAAACCGATGGAGCGTCGGCGGCTCGCCAACATTTTTCCAATCAGTAAAGCTCTGTTGAACCAAGCATTTGGCGACAAGCCGTCGCCGCTCCATTTTAAATTTCAGGCTGCCTTTGTGTACCCGCATCAGGCAGCCTGAGACCTTTGCAAAACCTAAAATCTAACCAGAAATAGTCAATTCTCCGTCATTCCCGCGCAGGCGGGAATCTTGGTTAATATTAAATAACAGATTGTTTTTACAACTATTTACGAATATCAAACAAGATTCCCGCCTACGCGGGAATGACGGCATTTCTTAATTTTCAGGCTGCCTCAGGGGTTTTGCAAAGGTTTCAGCCTGAAAACAATTTGCCCGCGTTTATTTATCCGCCCGCACGCGCAAAAACGTGGCAAAGCGCGGCGTGCCTTTGTTGGTAAAGCCGCGATATTTGTAGGTGATGGTGCTGCCGATTTTGGGCGGGTTTTTGCGCTGTGCGTCTTTAAAGCCCGAGCCGATGCGAAATTCGCCCAGCTCGTTTTTGCACGACAATGCGCCCAGCATCCCCGCATATTTGCCTTTGCCTTCATGGTGTTGCGTAACCACGCATTCGGCATCGTGGGCAGATTTGAGCTTCAATAAATCGCTGCTGCGCCCGCCCTGATACGGCGTGTTGGGGTTGCGCAGCATCACGCCCTCGCCGCCCTGCGCCTCAATTTTGCGCAAAAACCGCCGCGCATGGGCTTCGTTTTGCACGGGCGTTTGCGTGAGCACGACAAAATTGGCGGCGGGATGCTTGGCAAGATGCTGCTTGGCTTTATCCAAGCGTTGATACAAATTGCCGTTTTCTTTTGGCGCATCAAATACATACAGCTTCACGCCCTGCCACGAATGTCCCGCCGTGCGCACCGCCGCCGACACGGCTTCAAACTTGCCGCGCCCGATATACAGCTCGCCATCCAGCGCAAACGGCGGAAAATCGCGGGTAAAGCCCGCAGGCGGCGTGAACACGTTGCCTTGGCGGCTAATCAGTCGCTTGCCGTCCCAATAGGCGCGCACGCCGTCCAACTTTTCGCTCATCGCCCAGCCTTGGATATTTTGGTTTTTGTATTCCTGCGCCAGTATCAGATTGGGCGCGGCGGCGTGGGCAAACGGGGCAAACACGGCGAGGGCAAGGGCGGGGATAAATAGCAAGCGCATAAGGTTTCCTTTCTGGGTGGGTGAGGCAGCCTGAAAAGGCAAAGACAAATATAAATGATGGGACGGCGGCATCAGGCGTTGTCTTCGCCCCGCGCCATCCCGTAAACTGTTGCATTCAGCGGCAGCCGCGTAATCCGTTTTCAGGCTGCCTGATGGTTCTTAGAGCCTGTATTCGCTATTTTCATAGGCAGATTTGATGGCATAAAAGCGCGGATACAAGGCAAAAAGCACAGCAAGGTTGGACACCTTGCGCGCATTTTTAACGCAGTAGCCGTGTTTTTAGGGTATGAAAGATACCTATGAAAATAGCGAATGCAGGTTCTTACATACAAAGGATTTCCAACCATGCTACGCACACTCCCGCTTTTTGCGCTGATGCTTTCACTTTCGTTCGCCGCGTTTGCCGAGCCGCCCGCCAGCTACACCGCCCGCGTAACCAACGTACACGATGGCGACACGGTGCGCGTAACCGATGAGCAAGGCGCAAAACGGCGCATTCGCCTTGCCTACATTGACGCGCCCGAGCTTGACCAAGCGCACGGCATCGCCAGCCGTGATGCGCTGCGGCGGCTGATTGACCAGCAAACGGTGCAGCTTACCATCCACGACACCGACCGCTATCAACGCCAAGTCGCCACCATCACGCTGAACGGGCGAGACATCAACCGCGCACAAATTGCCAACGGCAATGCGTGGCACTATCGCAGCATTGCGCGCAAACGGCAGAATCGGGCGGATTATGCGCACTATGCCCAAGCGGAAGCGCGGGCGAAGATTGAGCGGGCGGGTTTGTGGCGGGAGAGTAATCCGCTTGCGCCGTGGGTGTTTCGGCGGCAGCAGCGGGCGGGGATAGGGCGGTAGGGCATGGCGTGAGTGATGCCTGTAAACAATTAGATGTTGGCAAGCCGCCGTTGCCCTGTTTTCAGGCTGCCTTTATTGATTGCCAAAGGTAGCCTGAAAACGGTTATTCCGACCAAACTGAGTTTGTGGCGTGGCAATAGTTTATCAGCAAAGGGCGCATTAAGAATTATGGAGTGCTTGTAAACAAAAGATATTGGCAAGCCGCCATTACCCTGTTTTCAGGCTGCGTCAAGAGTTTTGCAACGTTTTCAGGCTGCCCTATATTCACCCCGCAAAGGCAGCCTGAAACACGTTTACCCCCATCACACGCAAGGGCAGCGTTTCAACCCCGCCCTGTTTACACGCGCCATTACAACGCTTTGCCTGCTTCGCCAATAATCTGCAAACCGTCGCTTGGGGTGTAGCGCAGCAATGTTGCGCTGGCGTTGGGTACGCTGCGGTAGGGGATGGCTTGTGGGTTGATGCTGCGCAACAGGGCGGTGATGGCCATGCCGTGCGATACGATGAGCACGTTGGGCGCGACGGGCTCGTTTTGGGCTTCATTGGTTTTCAGGCTGCCTTGATGCGTATCGGCAAGGCTATTGGTGATGATGTGTTGGAGGGCGCGATGCAGGCGGTGGAGAAATTGGCTTTCTTGTTCAGCGGCGGGGTCTATGCGGTGGAGGGTGTGCATCAGTTGGTTGTTGCTGTGTTTGCCGCTGCGGTAGTCGGCGAGCCAGTCTTCCATGCTGGGGTAGCCGAGGGTTTGGGCGATGGTTTGGTGGATGTGGCGCGAGGGCTGTTGTTCAAATGAGCCGAAGTGGTATTCGCGCAGGTCGTCTAACGCGACGGGTGTGATGTGCGGCTGCTGGGCGTGTTGCAGGATGATTTGGGCGGTGGCGGCGGTGCGTGGGCTGGTGCTGCAATAGGCGGCAGCAAAGGGGATTTGGGCTTGGGCGATGGCGTTGCCTGTTTGCGCGGCGCCTGCTTTGCCTTCGGCGGTGAGCGGGGAGTCGCACCAGCCTTGCACGATGCCTGCGGCGTTGTATTCGGTTTGCCCGTGGCGGATAAGGTAGAGGTAGAGGGTGGGCATGGGGGGTCCTTTGGGGTGGGATGGTTTTTCAGGCTGCCTTTGGGAGGATGAGGCAGCCT